>JAUSMY010000058.1 GCA_030646035.1 Thermodesulfovibrionia bacterium
AGACCCCTTATGAGGCATACTGGAATCTGCCTATTGGCGGATATAGGAAATCAGAACAGCTTTTGGAGGCGGCATGATGGCCGGTGCATTCCACCTTAAATCAGCCCCTAACCTGTCCAATGGATGGGGTCCACCTCTGAGTATATTCTTCATAGTATTTGGGAAATATTTCCTGCAAGTATTTTAATTGCTCATTCAAGTTCCACTCAATCCCTGTGCCGTCGTATATTTTTTCAAACACACTTGAGTCTAGTTCGTAAGTTACTGGAATAGGAGAATAAAAGTGTGCAGGAGTTATATGTAATGAGAAATATTTTTCCCAAAATTTAAAACTCTTTCTTGAAAATAAGTGTAAAGCTTTTATCAGACCATCCTTGTTGCAATTTCTTACCACTTTGCTGATGATTCCATTTTTCATAAGTGATTCTCCTGGTTTGGGATGATAGTTTATGCGCTCCAACAATTAATATACTGCCAGCCGTATTTGCTGGAATAGAAAAAGTATAGTTGTATGAATAGAAAAATACAATCACAAAATGTATATCATTAGGATGCGCTTTTGAGGGAGGCTGAGGAGGAGTTTGGGAGAGGGTGAAGGTTTTTCCAGTTTCAGTTATTGTTTCTTAATTTCTCATTCTCCATCTTAAGTTCAGCCATCTTTAATTCCCTGTTGATAGCCATATCATAAAATGCTTCAAGTTCCTTCATTCTGTACAGGATCTCATTTTCCATCTTCTTATGTATTGTAATGTCTTTCACAATGTGTATCACACCTTTTGTGGAATTGTCACTGTTGAATAGCGGCAATGCCTTGATCTCCAGATGCATATTAAGGTGTGGTTCAAATATTTCTACGATAGAAGGCTTGCCGCTTTTAAGGCAATCGCAACTTGGGCATTCTTTTGGCGGGGTATTACTCCCGTGGTAATTCTCATAGCATTTTTTCTTTAAGATCTCAGCTGAAGATGTTTTAAGCAGTTTTTTAGCTGAGCTGTTGGCTGCGATAATATTGTAGTTATTGTCGTGTATGGTGACCATGTTGCCGAAAGAGTCTTCCCAGTCAAGGATCATCTGCTCAAATGATTTTTCCATCTTCATAGTATCGCAGTCCGTTTTTCGCTTCCTATCACAGTGATCCCGGAAGGGTCGGTGTATGCTCTCCAGTATGGTTTTTTACTTCCGATGCCGATATGCACATCTTCTTCGATAATATTGTATGAATCAACTATCACCTTGTTCAGTCTGCATCCTTTCTTGAGCACAACGTGATCCATGATTATGGAATCCCTCACCTCTACGCCGTCTTCAATGATAGCGCCGCGTCTGATGACGGAATTTATTATCTTGGCATTCTTCACAACAGTGCCTTCGGCGATGAGGCTGTTGGTGATATTCCCAGCCAGTATCTTTGCGGCAGGCAGAGCGCTTCTTGAGGGATGTATGGGCCAAAGGTCGTTCTGTATCTCAAAGACCGGTTCTTCTCCGAGCATATCCTGATGCGCGTCCCAGAAGGATTTGATTGTGCCGACATCCCTCCAGTAGCCCTTTTCTTCATAAGGCTTTGTCCCGGGAATTACATTGCCGGCAAAATCATATGCAAAGAGCTTTGCATTGTTATTAAGAAGGTTAGGCAGCACATGCGAACCAAAGTCATATTCCTTCTTTTGATGCGTCTCTCTCAATGCCTCGATGAGCGTATCTGTATTGAAGATATAATTGCCCATTGAGCAGTATGCATTGTTGGGGTCGCCGGGTATGGGCGCGGGGTTTGCCGGTTTTTCATCAAAACTTCTTATCCTTCCGTCAGGGTCGGCGGCGATAATGCCGAACTGGCTTCCCTCTGCTATGGGCACAGGCCTGGCTGCCACTGAGACCTCTGCATCATGTTCCATATGAAAATCGATCATCTGCCTTATGTTCATGCGGTATATGTGGTCAGCTCCGAAGACCGCGACCATTTCAGGTTTATGAAGGCGTATGAGGTTCAGGTTCTGAAATACAGCGTCTGCAGTACCGAGAAACCAGTCAGGGCCGAGCCTCATCTGGGGAGGGACGACTGTGACGAAGTGTTCCTGTATGACGGAAGAGAGAACCCAGTTTGCCCTTACGTGTTCGATGAGCGACTGAGACTTGTACTGGACAAGGAGATAGTTGGAAAAGATCTTTGAATTGATCATATTGCTCAGGACAAAGTCGATTATCCTGTAGCTGCCTCCGAAGGGCACGGACGGTTTGGAACGCTCAAATGTGAGGGGGAAGAGCCTGTTGCCTCTTCCTCCTGCCATGATTATCGCAAGAATTTTCGGATGCGCCATATCTTATCCTTTCTCCAGCTTGGTATTGATATACAATATCATACAGATGACCTTCCATACAGCTTTGTCATGTACTTAAGTTTTTTTATCAGTAAAGGTTCTATCGCTTCTTCTGAAAGCCTCCATTCCCAGTTGCCTGTGGTAATTCCCGGTATGTTCATCCTATCTTTCTCCCCGAGGCCGAGAATATCCTGCATCGGGATGATAACTGTGTCTGCGACAGACATCATGGCAAGCCTGATGAAGTCGCTATGGATAGTTCTTGATGATGCCTTATGCCCGATATAATCTGAGATTCTTTGTTTCCCTTCAGCATCAACCTCATTTTTGAACCAGCCTTTGATAGTGTTGTTGTCATGGGTGCCGGTGTAGGCCACGCAGTTTTTTGTATGATTATGCGGGGCGTAAGGGTTGGTTGCTATGTCTTGCCCAAATGCAAAGAGAAGCACTTTCATGCCCGGGAATCCGAACTTCTTCATGATCTCTGTCACATCAGGGGTGATGATCCCAAGGTCTTCGGCAATAATGGGTAATTGCGGAAAATGTTTTAAAAGCGTGTTAAAGAAATCTTCAGCAGGCGCTGCGATCCATCTTCCGTTCACAGCGGTCTTCTCGCCTGCTTTAACCGCCCAGTAGCCGACAAATCCCCTGAAGTGGTCAAGCCTGAAGAGGTGAAGAAGCTTCATATTATGCTCTATCCTTTTTATCCACCATGAGTATCCGCTCTCTTTAAGCGCGTCCCAGTTATAAAGCGGATGTCCCCATAACTGTCCTGTCTCGCTGAAGTAGTCAGGAGGCACGCCCGCTACAAGTGAAGGTTTCTTCTCTTCATCCAGTATGAATATCCCGGGGTTTGCCCATACATCAGAGCTGTCATAATTTACATAGATTGGGATGTCCCCCAATATCTTTATGCCTCTGCATTCGCAGTGATCCTTCAGAGACTGCCACTGTCTGAAGAAGAGATACTGCAGAAATTTCAACTTCAATATCATGTCGCCTGACCTTCCGGCCCATTCGCTTAAAGCATCTTCATTTCTGTCCCTCAACTCCTCAGGCCATTTACTCCAGTCGATGCCGTCGTACTCTTTTTTTATCGAAATGAAGAGGCTATAATCCTCAAGCCAGTCCGAGTTCTCTCTGCAGAAGTTCTGGAAATCATGATGATGGGAAAGTCTGTCTTTGTTTTTTTCAAAAGCCAGGCTGAATATAGCATCTTTATATTCAGTAACTTTCTGATAATCCACCCTGCCTTTGGGAAATGCCGGAGGATTCTGAATTTCATGCTCAGCGAGAAAGCCGTCCCTTGCCATGAGTTCCGGGCTTATCAGAAGATGATTTCCTGCAAATGCGGAAAAGCTGCTGTAAGGAGAATTTCCGTATGCCGGGCATATCGGGGTCAGAGGGAGTATCTGCCAGCAGCTCTGCCCTGCCTCCGCAAGAAAATCAGCGAATAAATAAGCAGCCGGCCCGAGGTCTCCTATGCCATAGGCTGAAGGGAGGGATGTGACATGAAGAAGGATGCCGCTGCCGCGTCTCATCAGGTGACCTTGATATGAAGATAATAGCCTAACTTTCTAAATGCCTCTACCCATCTCTTTGCAAATTCATCGCCGCCTTTTGCTCTCTCTTTCATGGTTATGTAAGTTTTCTTGGAGATCATGAAGTACAGGTTCTGCGCCTTCCAGAGATCCATGGTCAGAGATAAGGGGTTCAGTATCCTGAATGCGTTATCTATCAATTCAAAGAGGCGCAGGTCTTCAGGCTCATGGCTCAGCTTTTCCATCAGGCTGTTCACCCATGAACTGATCGAGAAGCCGATTGTTGCCGAGTCGATCTTCAGCGACCATTTCACAGCCTCATCAGCCAGGCTCTTAAGCTTCTCAAGGTCCAGTTCTTCTCCGGTATCAAAGATCTTTTTCAGGTCGGTATTAAGGATATACTCAGTTGCGGCTGAAAAAGGCCTCGGCAACCTTACTTTCAGGCTGTGAAAGAAGTTCATTACAGCGTAGTGGTTCTCATAGATCTGGCGGTATGATGCCTCGATGCTTGCGTATGTCAAACGCAGTATCTGGTTCAGGATCTTTCTCTGCTCATCTTTAAAGAGGTGCCAGATCGAATAGATATTGCCGCCGAAGTGTTTGTCCATGAACCTTATGACCTCATGCATATCGCCTCTGTCAAACGCGGTTTGTATCTCGTTCTGCATGGCTGAGAAGTCTTCATCGCCAATAAAATATTCAGCACCTCCGCTGATGTTGTGGTCGCCGAGATGGAGCACGGCAAAATTGATCGGCTTTTCCTCCCATGTTATATTGGAGCGGATGACCGCTTTTCCGGTTGCAAGCTTAAGTTTGCCGGCCTCTGTTTTGTTATATGACACATTTTCCGCGATATAGCAGAATAACTCTATGTGCGAATTGTATTTCTCAAAGAAAGAAGAGATGCCGTAGTGCGCGCCGACCCTGAGCAGGTCGGTCCTCGCTGGTTTTACGTAGAGGTCATAGACTCTGGCGGCGTTCCCAAAGACATTGCTCGGGGTCTCGCCGAGCCTCATCAGGTAGTCAGCCTCGAGCGTGAGGCCGAAAAGGTCTTCCGCGTATTGGATCGCCCTTGAAGCGTACTGCATGGTCTGAACCCCTTCAATGCCTGATACATCATCAAAGAACCAGCCGCAGCTCGTGTACATGAGCATGGCATTTCTCTGCATCTCAAGAAGGCCGAGCGCCTTCACCTTTTCTTCTTTGGCAAGCTCTTTGCGGGCATGGCTTTTAAGATAGTTCTCTACATTCGGCACAGACCTGTCAAATACCGCATCGATATAACCGTCTCTTGCGCCCCACGGGTCTTTGAAATAATTTGATGCCTCACTCTCAAAAACTTTAACGAGCGTGTCCCTAAGGCTGTCCATGGCGTCCCTTAAAGGCCTTCTCCATTTCTGGTTCCAGTCATGATGCATCCCTGTGTTGCAGCCGCAGTTGCTTCTCCATCTTTCAACGCCGTGAATACAGCTCCATGAGGAGTTTTCAATTATCTCAACCGCATGGGTTGGAGGGTGTTTTTCAAGGTACTCGCCGTAATTCGTTATCTTTGCCAGGTTATTTGACTCAATATAATGCAGGCAGTATGAGAGCGCCATGTCTCCGAAGCGGTGGTGGTGCCCGTAGTTCTCTCCATCAGTCGCGATATGCACGAGCTGAGGCCGGTTCCTCTGGTCATTAAAAGCGGAGAGCAGTTTTCTGGCGAATCCTTCCCCGTTCTTCAGCAGCCCTGCAAAGGAGACCTCCTGGGCGATAGGCCCGTCATAGAAAAAGATGTTTATGCTTTTGCCCGATGGAAGCATGCAGAGATACGGCATTGTCGGGTCGATCCTTTCTCCGCTAACATCAAGCCAGTTGGGTGTATCTCTTTTGCGTATCTTCTGTGCCTGACGAGGAGACAGGATAGTGAACTTTATCCCGAGCTCAGCGAGTACTTCAAGTGTCTCTGTATTGACCGCAGTTTCCGGAAGCCACATGCCTTCAGGAAACCGCATAAACCTTTTCTCAAAGTCTTTTATACCCCAGACTATCTGTGTGCGCATATCCCGCTTATTGGCAAGAGGAAGTATCATGTGGCTGTACGCCTGAGCGATTGCTGAGCCGTGGCCTGAGAATCTTGCGATGCTCAGCCTGTCAGCCTCAAGGATCGCCTCATAGACATCAGATTTGCGCCTCTCCAGCCAGGTCAGGAGGGAAGGGCCGAAGTTGAAGCTGCTCTTTGAATAGACATTGACTATCTCTATGATCCTTTCCTCAGGGTCGAGTATGCGGGACGCGGCGTTAGGGGCATAACATTCAGCGGTTATCCTCTCGTTCCAGTCATGGTACGGATATGCCCCGTCCTGAAGCTCAACCTCTTCAAGCCAGGGGTTCTCCCTCGGCGGCTGGTAGAAATGCCCGTGTATGCAGATGTATCTATCCATTATTTATCTTTCAGCTTTTAAAGAATAAGACGCTGAGCGGAGGCAATGTCAAAGAAAGAGAGTGATCCTTTCCATGCATAGGAACCGCATTGGCATCGGCTCCGCCGGAATTTCCCATGCCGCTCCCGCCGTATATCGAGGCGTCGCTGTTCAATGACTCTCTCCAGAAGCCTCCCCTCGGGACTCCCACACGGTAATTGAATCTCGGCACAGGTGTGAGGTTGCATACAACAAGAAACATATCTCCGGATGATCTTCCCTTTCGGGTGAATACCAGGATGCTCTCCTCCCAGTTCTGGGAATCGATCCATTCAAATCCTTCGTTTGAAAAGTCGATCTCATGAAGCGCAGGCTCTGTCCTGTAGAGCCAGTTCAGGTCCTTTACCCACTTCTGTATCCCCTGATGTGAAGGGAATTGAAGCGCATGCCATTCAAGGCTCTCATTATGTTCCCACTCTTTCCACTGGGCAAACTCGCATCCCATGAAGAGGAGCTTCTTTCCCGGATGGCCGTACATGTACCCAAAGAGAAGCCTGAGGTTGGCTGAGCTCTGCCATTCATCTCCGGGCATCTTGCCGATGAGAGCGCCTTTGCCGTGAACTACTTCGTCATGCGAGATCGGCAGGACAAAGTTCTCAAAGAACGAATACCAGATGCTGAAGGTGATCTGGTTATGCTGATATTTGCGGTGGACAGGGTCATTGGAAAAGTATTTCAGTGTGTCATGCATCCACCCCATATTCCATTTCATGCCGAACCCGAGGCCGCCCACGTAAACAGGCTTTGATACCATGGGCCATGCTGTTGACTCTTCTGCAATGGTCTGGACATCAGGGAAGGCGGTATAAACCGCTTCATTCAATCTCTTCAGAAAGCTTACAGCGTCCAGGTCTTCATTTCCGCCGTATATGTTAGGTATCCATTCCCCTTCTTTTCTCGCGTAGTCCAGATAGAGCATTGACGCCACTGCGTCCACTCTTATCCCGTCGATGTGATATTTATCAAGCCAGAAGATAGCGCTGCTTATGAGAAAATTCCTAACCTCGTTCCTGCCGTAATTAAAGATGTAGCTCTTCCATTCCTGATGAAAACCTTTCTTCGGGTCTGAATGTTCAAACAGACAGGTGCCGTCAAAGTACGAAAGGCCGTGCGCGTCAGACGGGAAGTGTGAAGGCACCCAGTCAAGTATTACGCCTATGCCGTTTTGATGGAGATGGTCTATCATGTACATGAAGTCCTGAGGTGTGCCGTACCTGCTGGTTGGAGCAAAGTATCCGACCGTTTGATATCCCCATGAGCCGTAAAACGGATGCTCCATTACAGGCAGGAGTTCAACATGGGTAAAGCCCATCTCCTTAACATATTCCGCGAGTTGATGAGCCGTCTCACGGTAGGTCAGATATCTGTTCCCATCTTCAGGCACGCGCCTCCACGAACCGATGTGGACTTCGTATATGGAATAAGGCGCGTCAAGCGCATTGTTCTTGTGCCTCTCTCTCATCCATTCGCCGTCTTCCCATTTGTAATCCAGTTCCCATATCCGTGACGCGGTCCTGGGAGCGCGTTCAGAGTAGACAGCAAAAGGATCGCCTTTGTCCATGCTGTAATTATCAAGCCTTGAGACGATATGGTATTTGTATACAGTCTCCTTTGCCAGGCCCGGGATAAATCCCTCCCATATACCGGAGCCGTCCCAGCGCGGGAAGAGCTGATGAGACACTTTATCCCATCCGTTGAAATCGCCTATCACCGAGACCTTCGCGGCATTCGGAGCCCACACGGCAAAGAGCGTCCCGTCTTTGCCGTCAACCTTCATCAGATGGGAACCGAGCTTGTCATAAAGTCGGAAATGGTTTCCCTCTTTAAAAAGATAGATGTCCTCTTCTGAAAAAAGGCTGACCCCCGCAGTCACACTTGCTGTTTTGTTAGTTGTAAGTTCTTTCATAGTGTCTCTTATTATATATTTATCATGAAATATATCAAAACGTAATCGTAAATCAAGGATGGCTCTTGCATTATGTTGAATAAATTCAGAGCGAAGATTAATTCCTTAATTTTACATTTTTTCTCACTTGTGCTAATTTTATTAAACTTAAAACTGATACTGAAACATAAGGAGCAATGATGAAGATAAAGAAGATAGTTCTTGCATATTCAGGCGGGCTTGATACCTCGGTAGCTATAACATGGCTTAAGGAGACCTACGGGTGCGAGGTGATAGCTTACTGCGCTGATCTCGGGCAGGAGGAGGAGCTGACCGGGCTTAATGCAAAGGCCCTGAAGACCGGCGCTTCAAAGGCTTATATAGTTGACCTGAGGGAAGAGTTTGTCAGGGATTTTGTATTTCCGATGCTCAGGGCGAATGCGGTTTATGAAGGCACATACCTTCTCGGCACCTCGATAGCAAGGCCTCTTATAGCAAAGAAGCAGATAGAGATCGCAAAGAAGGAGAAGGCAGACGCGGTCGCGCATGGTGCAACAGGCAAGGGCAATGACCAGGTGAGGTTTGAGCTTACATGCTATTCGCTTATGCCTGAGGTAAAGATCGTCGCTCCATGGAGGGAATGGGAGTTTGATTCAAGAGAGTCTTTGATAGCATATGCCAAAAAACATAATATCCCTGTGACAGCCACAAAGAGCAAGCCTTACAGCACCGACAGGAACCTCTTTCACATCAGTTATGAGGGAGGAATTCTGGAAGACCCGTGGGCTGAGCCGCCTCAGAATATGTTCACATTATCGGTCTCTCCTGAGAAGGCGCCTTCAAAAGCGACTTACATAGAGATCGGCTATCAGGACGGCAACCCTGTTTCAGTTAACGGCAAAAAACTTTCACCTGCAAACCTTCTTAAGGAACTGAACACAATAGGCGGCAGGAACGGAATCGGCAGGGCGGATATCGTTGAGAACAGGTATGTCGGCATGAAGGCAAGAGGTGTATATGAAACACCCGGCGGAACGATACTTCATACAGCTCACAGGGCTGTTGAGTCGATCACGCTTGACAGGGAAGTCATGCACCTGAGGGATTCGCTTGTCCCAAAGTATGCGGAGCTTATTTATAACGGTTTCTGGTTCTCACCTGAGAGAGAGGCTTTGCAGTCACTTATAGACCATTCACAGAAGGGCGTGACAGGCACGGCGAGGTTAAAGCTTTATAAAGGCAACTGCACCGTTGCCGGAAGAAAGTCGCCTAAGTCCCTATACAACCCTGAACTCGCGACATTTGAGTCTGAGCAGGTCTATAACCAGAAGGATGCCGAGGGGTTTATAAAGTTAAACGCCCTGAGGCTGAAGATAAGAGCAAAAATAAAATAAAGGCAGCCTTTTCTCTTTTTTAAATCATGTCCGACCTTAAAAATTATCTTGCCCTTGCTCTTCTGCCTGATATCGGTATGGTACTCGGCAGGAGGCTCATGTCTGTCTTTGGAAGCCCTGAGAAGATATTTTGCGCCTCTCATAACGACCTGAAGAAAGTAGAGAACATCGGAGAGAACAGGGCAAAGAGCATAACTGAGTTCAACTGGGAGAGGGTCGATCAGGAGATAAAGAAAGCAGAAGAGAATAATATAACCCTGCTTTGCATTGAAGATGATGCATACCCTGCCTCAATAAAGCTCTTTCACGATGCTCCTTTTGTTTTATATGTAAAAGGCGAGATCAAGGAAGAGGATAAATATGCTGTCGGAGTTGTCGGCTCAAGGAATGCTACAAGCTACGGCAGGCTTGTGGCAGAGAAGATGAGCTTCAGTCTGGCAAAGTTCGGGCTGACCATTGTAAGCGGCATGGCGATGGGGGTGGATTCAGCCGCTCATAACGGAGCGCTGAAGGCCTCCGGCAGGACGATAGCGGTGATGGGTTCAGGGCTTGATGTGCCTTATCCTCATTCAAATAAAAAGCTAATGGATTCAATAGCTTCATCAGGCGCGGTTGTCAGCGAATTTCCCTTCGGCACGCCGCCTTTGAGGGAGAACTTTCCAAGGAGGAACAGGATCATAAGCGCGCTTTCACTTGGTTTGCTCGTTGTGGAGGCCGCAGTTGACAGCGGTTCGCTGATTACAGTACGATATGCCCTCGAACAGGGTCGGGACGTCTTTGCGGTGCCCGGCAATATAACATCAGGAAATTCACGGGGTACAAACGCGCTTATCAAGAACGGCGCAAGGCTTGTTGAGGATGCGGAAGATATCATCAGCGAGTTGAGGCCGCAGATAAAGGGCATACTGAGTGAAGACAGGATACTGACCCAAAAAGTGCTTCCTCAGCTGAGCGAAGTTGAGAAGATGCTCTTTGGATGCTTGACAACTGAGCCGAAACAGGTAGATTTAATTATCAGGGAGAGCAGGATCGCGACCCCAAAGGCTCTCTCGGTTCTCTTGAACCTGGAACTCAAAGGCATAGCAAAGCAGATGGAAGGGAATATGTACTCCCTGAATTAATAGAATATTGAAGAACTTTAACCTAATATTATGAAATCATTATTAATAGTTGAGTCACCCGCAAAGGTAAAGACACTGAGTAAATTTCTCGGCAAGGACTTTACCATTTTGCCTTCTATCGGACATGTCAAGGACCTTCCCAAGAAAGAGCTTGGGGTGGATGTTGATAATAATTTCCTGCCTCAGTATGTTGTTATCGACGGCAAGCAGAAGGTCATGAAGGATTTGAAGAAGGCGGCAAAGGGCGCCGGCAGGATATTTCTTGCCCCTGACCCTGATAGAGAGGGTGAGGCGATAGCGTGGCACATCGCAGAGGAGCTTAATGTCGATTCTGATAAAGTGCTCCGGGTCGTATTCAACGAGATAACCGAGAGGGCTGTCACTGATGCGATAAAGAATCCGCGCAAGCTCAATATGGACCTTGTCGATGCGCAGCAGGCAAGAAGGGTGCTGGACAGGCTTGTGGGTTATAAACTCTCTCCGCTTTTATGGCGCAAGATCCGCCGTGGACTCAGCGCGGGCAGGGTGCAGTCTGTTGCTCTCAGGCTTGTTGTGGACAGGGAACGCGAGATAGCCGCTTTCAACTCTGTGGAGTACTGGAGCATTACGGCAAATCTTGAGGGAAGCGCGCCTCCTGCTTTTGAGGCGAGACTTATAGAAGTTAAAGGCAAAAAGGCTGAGATAGGAAATGAATCTGAGGCAGCGGTAATTCTTGAAGGGCTTAAAGGCAAGCACTTTACAGTCAGCAAGGTTGAGAAGAAGAGCAGGAAGCGCTCTCCTGCCCCGCCTTTCATAACCAGCACGCTTCAGCAGGAGGCGTCGAGAAAATTAAGGTTCGTCGCGAAGAAGACGATGTTTGTCGCGCAGAAGCTTTATGAAGGACTTGAGATCGGCGCCGAAGGTTCGGTAGGCCTTATAACCTACATGAGGACCGACTCGGTAAGGGTTGCAAAAGAGGCTCAGCAGGAGGCAGGTGAGTTTATAGAGAAAGAGTTCGGCAAAGAGTATCTGCCTGCAAAACCGCCTGTTTACAAAAGCAAGAAGTCGGCACAGGACGCGCATGAAGCGATAAGGCCCACATCGGTCTTCAGAACGCCTGAAAGTTTAAAAGGGCATCTTTCAAGTGAAGAGTTCCGCCTTTATACTCTTGTATGGAACCGCTTTGTGGCAAGCCAGATGAATCCAGCACAGCTTGAGCAGACCTCGGTTGACATAGCGGCTGACAAATATAATTTCAGGGCAACCGGCACTGTCGTCAAGTTCCCCGGCTTTATGAAGATCTATATCGAGGGGGTTGACACTGATGCTGAAGAGGAAGGGCTGCTCCCATCTCTTGCAGAAGGCGATAAACTGAAGACATTCTCAATCACGCCGAAACAGCACTTTACCCAACCCCCACCAAGATATACCGAACCTACTCTCGTCAGAGACCTTGAGGCAAAGGGAATAGGAAGGCCGAGTACCTACGCTACCATCCTTTCAACGATACAGGACAGGAAGTATGTTGATAAGGAAGGCGGCAGATTCAAAGCAACGGAATTGGGGTTGGTCGTCAATGACCTCCTTGTCGCAAGGTTTGCCGAGTTGATGGATTACAACTTCACTGCAAAGATGGAGGATAATCTCGATAAGATAGCTGAGGGCGCATTTAAATGGACCGATATTGTGAATGATTTCTACCGGCCTTTTGACAGGCTCCTTGGTGAGGCTTTGGAGAATACTGACAGGGTGAAGCCGGCGGACATTCCGACTGATGAGGTCTGTGAGAAATGCGGCAATCCCATGGTCATTAAGTGGGGAAGGCACGGCAGGTTCATCGCATGCACAGGCTATC
Source organism: Thermodesulfovibrionia bacterium (assembly GCA_030646035.1). Taxonomy (NCBI): domain Bacteria; kingdom Pseudomonadati; phylum Nitrospirota; class Thermodesulfovibrionia; species Thermodesulfovibrionia bacterium. The sequence goes on from JAUSMY010000058.1 coordinate 12,553, forward strand.
CTGAATGTAAGAACACAAGGCCGCTTGAACCTGAGGCTGGAGAGGCTGCTGCAGCTGAGAAGACAGATGAGAAGTGTGTAAAGTGCGGCGCAGACATGGTTACCAAGGTAGGCAAGTTTGGAAAGTTTCTTGCATGCAGTAATTATCCAAAGTGCAAAAATACCAAACCCATATCGATCGGCATTAAATGTCCGGAAGACGGCGGCGACATTGTGGAGAAGAGGTCTAAAAAGGGCAAGGTATTTTTCGGCTGCGCCAATTATCCGAAATGCAGTTTTGCATCATGGTACAGGCCTACTCAGAAAAAATGCCCTGAATGCGGAATCGGCATCCTGGCGGAAAAGAAGACAAAGAAGGAAGAGGCCCTGGTCTGCCTTAACAAGAGTTGTCATTATAAAGAAGAGATCCATGGTGACAGCGGCGAAGAGCCTGAAAACCTTACTGAATAAAAACCATAAGCGCAGTTCCTTTATCTGTTCTCATCCGTTCCCTTAAGCTCCTCAATAGCCTTTTCCATATCCTCCGGCAATGGCGCTGTAAGCTCAAGTAATTCACTTGTCACAGGGTGCTTGAACTTTAGAGAGTATGAATGCAGCATCTGCCTGTCAAATCGCAGAGTTTTTGTCGCGAACTTTAATGTTGTTTTTGTGCCATAGGTCTTATCTCCGAGAACAGGATGCCCGGACGAGGAAAAGTGCACTCGGATCTGATGTGTCCTTCCTGTAATTATCCTGACCTTTACCAAAGAAGCAGCCTTGAATACTGAAACAACCTCATAAAGTGTGAGAGCTTCTTTGCCATTTCTTGTTTTTGTGGACATCTTCTTTCTGTCTGAAGATGACCTGCCTATTTCAGCGCTGAACTCCCCGCTCCTGTTTTTAGGCGTACTGTATACAAGCGCCATGTAGTATTTCTCGACATCTTTATTCTTGAACTGTTCGATAAGGTTAAAATATGCCTCGTCAGTTTTGGCAACAATGATCAGGCCGGAGGTCTCCTTATCAAGGCGGTGCACTACTCCGGGGCGTAAAGGCGCTCCAACAGATGCCAGTTTCCCGCATCTAAAAACAAGGGCGTTCAAAAGCGTCCCGCTGCTGTTCCCTGCAGCCGGGTAGATGACCATGCCTTGGGGCTTGTTAATAACAATAATATGCTCATCCTCAAATACGATATCTAAAGGAATATCTTCAGGTATCAGTGCGGAAGGCGGCTCATCCGGTATTGTAATATCTATAATATCTCCCGGCCTTATGCGACATCCCGGCTTCTCAGGTTTTGAATTTACAAGTATCGCTCCATCTTTGATGAGCTTTTGTACAGATGAGCGGGTAAGTCTGCATTCTGATGAGATAAAGGAGTCAAGACGCTCCTGCCAGGTCTCAGGGCTGACGGTGATATTCATTTTTTTCATGTGAATAGTTTAGCAGTTTCAGCAGCTATTTTATGATTGTTAATCAAGGGATATTAAATGTTTTTGCTTTTTGGCCAATAAAGTGATTTAATTAAAATAAATCAGAACCTATTGAAGGAGGTTTTACATGGCTGAAGAAAAGAAGAAGAGGATAGCGATCATTGCATCAAAGGGTACCCTTGATATGGCATACCCTCCGCTTGTGCTTGCATCTACTGCGGCATCTATGGATGTTGAGGCGACTATATTTTTTACCTTCTACGGCATTGATATTATTAACAAGAAGAAGTATGGAAAGCTGCAGGTGGCCCCGATCGGCAATCCTGCAATGCCTTCGCCCATGCCCATTCCGAATATCATCGGCATGCTGCCGGGCATGACGGCCATTGGTACGATGATGATGAAGAGCATGATAAAGGGGATAAACTGGCCTACAATACCTGAGTTTGTCGATATATGCCTGCAGTCCGGCGTGAAGATGATGGCCTGCTCCCCTACAATGGAGATGACAGGTGTGAAAAAAATAGACCTTGTGGACGGTGTAATTATTGCAGGCGCGGCTGATTATCTTGATTTTGCGCTTGATGCAAATATAAGTCTCTTTATTTAATGTTCAAAGGAGGTTGATGTGGATGCTGACAGGATAGTTGATTGCAAAGGGCTTAACTGCCCGATGCCGGTTATCAAGACAAAGAAGGCCATCGAAGAGATGCAGCCGGGGCAGATCATCAGGGTGGAGGCTACTGATAAGGGTTCTCTTAATGACATGCCCGCCTTTGCAAAGAGGACCGGTAACGAGATAATTGGATCCAGTGAAGAGAACGGCGTATATATTTTTTATATAAAGAAGGCATAAACCTGAATCTGGTATCAAGCCGGGGATATCAATATCTGAGCTTGACAAGTGATACGCAAGGAGTTAACTTGTCTGAAAGATTATTTCAGGCCAAACAATATAAAGGAGGATTTCCCTATGAAGAAGATGTCTGATTTTAGAAGTTTTATGTTTAGTTTAGTTGTCCTTGTATCACTCATTCTGGTTGCAGGCAGCGCGTATGCAACTAACGGTTATTTTTCTTCCGGCTACAGTATTAAGAACAAGGCGCTTGCAGGAGCCGGGACCGCGCTGGCACTTGACACAATGTCTGCATCTACCAACCCTGCGGCAATGGCCTTTGTCGGTGACCGTGTCGATGTCGGTCTTTCATTCTTTAATCCTAACAGGGGATATACTGTCAGGGGCGATGCAACCTCCGGATTTACTCCAGGGGTTGACTGTAATTACCCTGGCGCTCCTCTTAATCTTGGGCCACCATGTCCTTTCGGCCTTGCCACCGGCACGGTTGAGAGCGGAAAGGAATGGTTTGTCATCCCGGGCTTAGGATATAACAAGATGATGAATAAGGACTACTCACTTGGAATTTCTGTTTTTGGCAACGGCGGGATGAATACTGATTACGGCACAAATACCTATTTGGGTTCTGATCCGACAGGGATTGACCTCATGCAGTTGTTCATAGTCCCTACCTATGCGAGAAAGATAAATAAAGATCATGCATTTGGCCTCAGTCCGGTTATTGCTTACCAGAGATTGGAGGCAAAAGGACTGGAGCAGTTTGGAACATTTTCAAGTGAGCCGACAAAGCTCACCAACAAAGGGTATGACAGTGCATACGGCATAGGCGCAAGGGTCGGATATTTGGGAGAGGTTCTGCCAGGGCTGCATGTCGGCGCTTCATATCAGACAAAGATCATGATGAATGAGTTTGATAAGTATGCAGGGCTTTTTGCAGAGCAAGGCGATTTTGACATCCCATCTACATGGAATATAGGGCTTGCCTATGATGTTACACCAGCATTGACAGTCGTATTTGATGTGCAGGAAATATACTATAGCGATGTGGATTCAGTAGGCAACACTTTCAACCCTCAGATGAATACCTGTTTTGGTAACCAGCTTGGAGGCTCCAGCACGTCTGAAATACCCGAGTGCCTCGGCAATGATCAAGGCGCCGGTTTTGGCTGGGAAGATATGACGGTTTTAAAAGCAGGAGTTCAGTGGGTAAGCAATCAGGAATGGACATGGCGTGCCGGTTATTCATATGCCGAACAGCCAATAGGCCCGACCGAGGTTATGTTCAACATGATAGCTCCTGGTGTTATCGAGCAGCATGTAACAGCGGGTGTTACAAAGAAGCTCGGCGGCAATCAGGAGGTCGATCTTTCTGTAATGCGCGGACTCTCAAACAGCATTACCGGGCCTAATCCAATGGATCCGCCAGATGGTTACTATCCTGGAAGCGGTCAGACAATAGAGCTTGAGATGGATCAGTGGGAGTTCTCAGTAGGATATTCTAAGTCCTTCTAAGTCCTTAGTAAGAATGTAAACCCGAAAGCGTCCCGGATATCCGGGACGCTTTTTTCTTCTGTGTTGACAATAGACAGTTTTCTATAATATCTTTAATATATACTTTGTAATTGTTTAATTAAAAAATATTCAGGAGGTGTTTAAGTAATGCAAAGATCCAATAAGAAGTTAGTCGCATATCTTGTTTCACTATTACTGCTGTTATCACTCTTTTCAGGATTTCAGAATGCGTATGCAAACGGCGCTGTCGCTCCCCTTGTTGAAACCCAGTGGTTGGCTGATAATCTAAAAAAACCGGATATCCGCATCCTGCACATAGGCGAAGTGGAGAATAACTTTAACGCTAAACATATTCCCGGTTCTGTATTTCTGAATGTTGGCGACCTGATGGGATTGCTTGGAAACGGCAGTATGGCTCCTGACAAGGCAAAATTTGAGGGCACAATGAGCAGGCTCGGCATTGACAATGATGCACATGTTGTAATAGTCGGTTCAGCCACAGGCACTCCTTTTCCTGTGACAGCATTCTGGCTCATGAAATCTCAGGGCCATAATAAGGTCAGCCTGCTTAATGGCGGCGTAACAAAATGGGTTAATGAAAATCGTCAGATGACAGGCGACCCCGCAAGTATAAAAACTTCCAAATATACGGCCAAGCCTGACTTGTCTGTATTTGCAGATGCAAAATATGTATTGGCCAATATAAAGAATCCAAAGGTTGCAATATTGGACGTTCGCGGTGCTGATGAGTATTTAGGGGCGAATGCAATAGGGATGAATAAAAGAACAGGACATATCCCCGGCGCTGTCAATCTTGATTCCATGCCGACAAGCAATAATAATGACGGGACGTTCAAATCAGTAAAGGACCTTCAGGCGGCTTATGCGGCTAAAGGCGTTACAAAAGACAAAGAGGTTATCACATACTGTCAGGGCGGTGTTCGTGCTGCAAACACTTATTTTGCGCTCAAGCACATTCTTGGTTACCCGAATGTCAGGAACTATGTTGGTTCCTGGGGAGAATGGGGCGACCAGCTTGACCCTGCAAAATATCCGGCAGAGAAATAATCAGATATTATTAATAAAGGAGGAAATGATGAAGTTAGGCATACTCGTTAACACAGATAAACACGCTGGTGATGTAGTTGGAATAACAAAGGCCGCTCTTGCCAAAGGGCATGAGGTCATTATATTTATGATGGACAGCGGTAATTATCTTTTAGGTAATTCTGATGTTACCGGTCTCTGTGAGCAGGCAGGGGTGAGCATGAGTTTTTGCGACCACAGCGCACAGAAGCTCGGTGTATCTAAAGAGGGGCTTCCAAAGAAGGTATCCTGCGGCAGCCAGTTTGATAATGCAAATATGAACAGCGCGGCTGACAGGGTTATAGTTCTTTAACTTAAGAACTGAGAAGCTAAAACTTTAGGAGGAATTAAATGAAGATATTACATATATTAAATGACGGTCCAAACGAGCTTTCTACCAAAATAATCAATGTTCAGAAACAGGGGAATGAAGTAAAGGTCGTGGAGCTTTCCGGCCTTTCTTATACAGAACTTGTTGATGAGATATTTTCCAATGACAAAGTAGTATCCTGGTAAAAGGCCTAATTCAGAAATTAAAGGGCCAGGATTTGATGCCTGGCCCTTTTTCTTTATTCAGACAGCCATGACAGATTCTTCTCCTGCGCTTAAGAAAAACGATTATCTTATCATCATAGCCCTGCTGAATTTCTTTGTTCTTTTAACCTTGTATCAATTCCGTGCTCTTGATGACAACAGGCTTGTAAGCTGGAACTGGATATTTGAAGGTGCAGATGTTCCGATGTTCTTCTTTTTGATCGTTATCGGGATAATGGCAGCTTTCTTTCTTTCAAGAATAACTTTTGTGGAGCGAGGTCATGGGCTTTTTCTTTTTTTATCATCGTTTCTGATAAGCATTTTATTTTTTGGAGAGCCTGAGGTGATCGTGGATGCCTCAAGATACTTTACCCAGGCAAAGCACATTGAGGTTTACGGGCTAAGGTATTTTATAGATGAGTGGGGAAGGGGCATTAAAGCATGGACAGATCTGCCGGTTGTGCCCATGTTTTACGGGCTGATCTTTAAACTTTTCGGGGAATCAAGGCTCTATATGCAGATCTTTACGTCGCTGCTGTTTTCCTCGACCATCCTGCTTACCTATAAGATCGGAAAAGCACTCTGGGATAAAGAGACCGGATTTATTGCCGGAGCGTTGCTTCTGGGTATTCCTTATATCTATACACAGGTGCCGCTCATGCTGGTTGATATCCCGGCTATGTTCTTCCTTTCTTTATCAGTATTTACTTTTATCAGGGCATTAGAAAGAGGGGGGATATGGCCCGTTCTTGCATCAATTTCATTCTTCCTCTCCTTTTATTCAAAATATTCGATATGGCTTATGCTTTCCATTAACGGCGTTATATTCCTTGTTTTTCTGCTACAGCGCCCTGAAAAAAGAAATCCGATATTAAAAAAGGGTGCTGCATTTGCTGTTATTGCCGGAATTTTGATAGTGACCGTATTCCTGTATAAATATGCTCTCTTTTCCGGGCAGATCAGGTTGTTACAGGAGTACCAGGGACCCGGACTGAGGCGATGGGGAGAGAGCTATCTTTCAACATTTCTATTTCAGATCCATCCTGTTATATCTATTGCCGCATTATATTCTCTGATCGCGGCTTTAAGAAGAAAGGACTTAAAATATTTAATAGTTTTATGGCTTGTAGTGATTATTTTTGTACTGCAAATAAACAGGATACGCTATACATTGCCGGCCTTCCCTATGCTTGCCCTTATGGCGTCTTATGGGCTGCGGGAGATAAGAGAGAAGGAGGTCAGGCGCTTTCTTGTCTCCTGTGCGGTTTTGTCTTCACTTATTCTGTCAATCTTTTTCTATCTTCCTTTTCTAAGCAGGATGAGTGCTGTGAACCTTAAAGATGCAGGCTTATTTCTGGATTCCTCCGGCATTGAAGAGGCGGAGGTAATAACAATTACATCTGAAGACAATGTCATAAACTCAGCTGTCTCGGTTCCTTTGCTTGATATCTTCACGCATAAGAAGCTGGTTTTTAAGTATGTGCCAGAGGATATATCTGTAGACGCAATCAAGGAGTCATCACTAAGATTTACATGGGAATACTCAAATCCGGGGTATTACTATAATGAATCTGAATATACTAACGTTGCCCCAATGCTGGTCATTATCTCAAGTGAATCCGGCCAGGTGATGCCGGATTATATTCTATCCAGGACTGAAGGCCGCTCACTGATCAGGACATTTGAGAGATCAACCGGGATCTTCAGCTATAATACTGAAGTGAAAGTTTATCAATAAGACAACGAGGATTACAGCATCGCCTCTTGTGAAAATATATTTTATTTGCCCGGCACAACAAACAAATAAAGACTGATAATTATACAATTAGTTTTTATTATTGGACTAAAGGAATTGCCTGGATTAATATTATCTGTTTTCTATATAATAACTAAATTGATTTTTATACGATATTGATCCATCAATCTTTTTTAATATAGTTTTTCCCTTAATCACAAAAACTTTTTAAAAGGAGGTTTACACACCTGTGGAAAATATTGAAAAGAGAAATAGGTTTTGGGCTTTTGCTGTCACAGGCATCCTGGTACTGATTAGCCTGTTGTACTACAAGGTAAATGTTTACTACATTTACCTGACAGTATACATCTGGTTTGGATTCACTTACGGGATGATGCTGCAGTACGGCAGGTTCTGCATGGCTTCGGCTTCAAGGGATCTTTTTGCTGCCGGAGTGCCGCGAATGGCTGTAGGTATCCTTATAGCGCTTATCTTTTTCAGCCTTGTAAGCGTTGTTTTGGCCGCAACAAATATGAGTACCTTTCATGCCGGGCCTATAGGAGCGCATGAATTGATAGGCGGCATTATCTTTGGAGTAGGGATGGTCCTTGCAGGAGGCTGCGCATCAGGTTCTTTGTATAAGATAGGTGAGGGCAACGGCACATCCGTCCTTTCTATTTTGGGCATATCTTTTGGCCAGGCTATATTTGTTGATGTCGGCGGTGTTTTCAACAAGCTCCTTCCCCAGTCATGGATCGATTCTGCTCAGGCTACAACCTGGGTGCCGAAGGACAAGATCACCTCATGGTTTGATCACTATTTTCTCGGCAATATAGTTCATAAACCGAAAATAATCCTTTCAGATACCGGAGCATTTTCTTCGATCAGCGGGGATGTTGCAAGGAATTTTCTTGCCAACTCACTCATAAACACGATCATCCCTGCCATTCTGCTTTTAGTGGTCATATATGTTTTCTATATGCGTAAGGGTTTCTTAAAGAAGAGGCAGAAGGAGTTAAAGAAGGCAGGAAAGGATGAAAAGACCGGATTAGGTGATGACATCTCAGGGATTTGGACTATGATAACCGCTTCTCAAAGGACGACCCTTATGGGAATTCTCATCGGCATAACTGCGGGCATCCATATCCTTGCAATGAAAGGCATGCAGAACAAGTTTGGCATATCAAACTTTGGCGAACTCCTTATAAGGATGGGATATACCAATGATGTTTCTACAATGGGCAAGGTCTTTGACCCTGGGTACTGGTATATAACCACACAGGAAGCCCAATTTGCTGGCTGGATAATGGAGAAGGTCGGTTGGAATGTCCGTGATGATGTCTTCTTCGGTGTTATGAACGGGCTTCCTGAGTTATGGCGTAATCCCGCACTCTGGATGTCATTGGGAATTATATTCGGGGCCTGTGTTATGGCGCTTTTAAACAGAGAATTCAAGTTCAAGCTTCCAAAGGGTGAACTCATTGTATGGGGACTAGGCGGCGGGCTTCTTATGGGAGTAGGCGCACGTGTTGCCCTTGGATGTAACATCGGGGCATTCTTTATCAGGGTTGCAGGCGGCGATCCGGGCGGATGGCTTTTCGGTATTGGCATGGTTCTCGGCGGCTGGTGCGGTGTTCAGTTCTTTAACTGGTGGACAGACAGAAAGATGGCAAAAGAGATGGCAGCTTTTTAAACAATAAAATAATTTAAGGAGGAAATTTGTAATGGCGATGAAATTTGAAAAAATCAGTGACGGCAGGTATATGCTGGATGTATGCGGGTATGTATGTCCGCATCCGCAAATCTATACCAAGAAATCTATTGAGAAGATAGAAACAGGCGATATCCTTGAACTGGTCTTTGACAACCCGTCATCCGGTGAAACAATAATCCAGATGTGCGATCAGGCCGGCCATGATATCCTTGAGAGGAAAGAAGAAGGCGGCAAGCTGATTTACGTAATTGAAAAAGGTTAAAAATAGAAGGTTATAGGAGGGCCTGTAATGAAGAACAGTTTGTGGATAATAATATTGATTGTTGTTGCAATCCTTGCTTTTCTGGTTGGGTACAGTTTGGCGCCTAATGATGCAGGAACCGGCGGCAGTCCAACAGCTCAGTCAGGCGGCTATGGAGGAGGTCATCCGGCAGGAGGATACGGAACAGGCGGTCAGGGTGGGGCTCCAGCAGGCGGTTATGGTACACCGGCAGGTGGATATGGGACTCCGGGCGGTCATCCGGCAGGTGGTTATGGCACACCGGCAGGTGGATATGGAACTCCGACGGGTGGTCAAGGTAAACCAGCAGGCGGTTACGGACACTAAGAAGTTAGTTGTTTTCTTAAATTATGATGCACTGATGCCAGAAAGGCTGCATATTTTGAGTGGTCTTTCTGGCATTTTTTATTGTAAATAATAATGAATATTAATTCTAACTTCACTAAAAGCGGGATGAAAGATGCTGTGATTTTGGGCGGGGGGCTTGCCGGCCTTTCAGCTGCTCATACCCTTTCAGTCGCAGGAAAAGACCTCATAGTTATTGAAAGCGACGCCACAGTTGGCGGGCTTTCAAAGACAATCATTCATAATGATTTCAGGTTCGATCTCGGCGGACACAGGTTTATAACCAAGAATAAAAAGATAGAGCAGTATGTCAAAGGGCTTTTGGACCAGGAATCGCTTGCCGTATCACGAAAAAGCAAGATATATATGCGTGGCATGTTCTTTGATTATCCCCTAAAGCCCTCAAACTCTATCTTTGGATTAGGCATCCCAACAACCGCTAAAATCCTCTTTGACTATATAAAAGAGAAGGTCAAAGGCATTTTCATAACACCTGTGAATATCTCTCTTGAGGACTGGGTTGTCAACAACTTCGGCCGCACGATGTTCAACCTTTACTTCAAGGATTACAGCGAGAAGGTTTGGGGAATCGACTGCAGCAGGATCAGCGAGGAGTGGGTCTCTCAGAGGATCAGGGGCCTCTCGCTCTGGGTCGCCATAAAGAACGCCTTCTTTAAATTCAGCGGCAAGGATGTTCCCACCCTTGCCAGTAATTTCATCTACCCTTCTCATGGGATAGGGTATCTATCAGACAGGCTCAAAGAGGAGATAGAAAAGTCCAACTCCGTCATGACCGGCACAAAGGTCACACAGATCATTCATAAGGATTTTACCGTGATCAGCGCTATCGCGAAGAATTGTGATAATATCCATGAGATTGAAGCCAGGGAGTTTGTATCAAGTATTCCTGTGACCAGCCTTGTTCAGATGTTAAGCCCTGCTCCTCCGGATGATGTGCTTGAGGCTGCTTCAAGCCTCAAATACAGGGACCTTGTTCTTGTAACAGTCATGGTTGACCGCGAGAAGCTGACCGATCTTACATGGATATATATTCCTGAGAAGGATTTTTCCCTTGGAAGGATACATGAGCCCAAAAACTGGAGTCCTGAGATGGCGCCCGAAGGAAAGACACACTTTGTATGTGAGTACTTCTGTTTTGAAGGCGATGACATCTGGAATACAGATGATAAGGAACTCACTTCTATCACAGTCAAACAGCTTGTCAGGCTCGGTTTCATACAGGAGTCGGAAGTTATAGACAGCTGCGTTGTCAGGGTGCCGAAGACATATCCGCTTTTTGAGGTCGGGTATGAGAAGCATTACAAAAAGCTGATCGATTATCTGGACAACTTCAAGAACCTTCATATCACAGGCAGGAACGGGAAGTTCAGGTACTACAATATGGATCATACGATGGAGTCTGGTATAGATGTCGCTGAGAGGATGATCGGCAAAGCCCTGTAGATCTGTTCTACTGCAATCGCTTCACCTTCTGAAATAAAATCTTACTGCATGCATTGAAGCGGGTCGTATATAATACTGAAATGGCAAAAGTGACTGCGGGCAACAAAATGAAATGCGCTTTGATAATCCCTTCCTGGGTTCCTGAGGATATCTTCTCATCAAAGACCGCCGGCTCACAGATAAACTATTGGCAGCCTCTTGGAACGCTTTATGTCGCTTCTTCCCTCATGAAGGCGGGGCATGAGGTCAGGTTCCTGAACGGCGCATTCATGACCCACAGTGAGATACTCAAAGAACTGCATGATTTTCAGCCTGATGTTGCCGGGATCTACTCTACCGCTTTCGGATGGAAGAAGGCAGTTCACGCTGCATCTCAGATAAAGATGCTGCTGAAGGATATCTTTATAACTGTCGGAGGTCCTTACCCGATAGCGATGCAGGAGAAATGTCTTGAAGATCTAAGGAACATTGACGCTGTTATCACAGGCGAGGGCGAGTTGACAATGGTTGAGATGCTGCAAAGGCTGTCTGAAGGTAAAAACCTTGAAGGCGTTCTTGGGGTTATTTACCGTGAAGGGGATAAGATAGTAAAAAATCCTCCGCGGCCTTTGATAACAGACCTTGATTCACTTCCTTTCCCGGCAAGAGAACTGCTTGGTGATGACAAGGACTATATACCGCCGCCTGCGACTTATAAAAGAAAACCGGTGGCTGTTATCATAACCGCAAGGGGCTGCAACAGGAGATGCCTCTTCTGCTTTCAGATAGACAAGACGAGGAAGAGCGGCATTCGTTTTCGCAGTGTCGAGAATGTATTGGAAGAGATAGAGCTATGTATCAAACAGGGATACAGGGAGATAAAGTTCATAGACGACACCCTTGCCGCTGACTATGACAGGGCGATGAAGCTTGCAGGAGAGATAAAAAAGCGCGGACTTGATTTTGCCTGGTTTGCTTCCGCATGTGTGAATCAGGTTGATAAGCCGCTATTGCAGGCGTTCAAAGACGCCGGATGCTGGGCGATATTATTCGGCGCTGAAAGCGGGGTGCAGAAGGATCTTAATGCGATAAAAAAGGGGATAACGCTTGAGCAGACGCGCAAGGCTGTAAAAGCGGCAAAAGAGGTGGGGTTAACGGTTCATACCCCGTTTCTTTTCGGTATTCCGGGACAGACATACGAAGACGGCCTGAAGAGCATTGAGTTTGCATGCGAGCTGGATCCTGAGATAGCCAGCTTTCACGCTATCACACCTTTCCCAGGCTCTGAGCTTTATGATAATCTTGAGAAATACGGCACCATGTCCGACGACCTGAGAGACTTTACTTATCAGGGAGCGGCTTTTGTGCCTTACAGCATGACAAGGGATGAGATATCAGAGCTGAGGCAGCTTGCATATAAGAGATTCTATTCGCGGCCGGGGTATGTTGTAAAGAGGTTGTTGAAGTTCAGGAGCATAAATGATATAAAGGCTGCTTTTCAAGGTGTAAAGAGCCTCTTCTGGATATGGGCAGAAAGAGGGATTTTCAGCAGCAGAAAGAGCATAACCTGAAGATGCGGAATAAGGGAACTGATAATAACAGCGATATTGCTTCTGTTAAAGGGAAAGGCCTTTCTCGAAACCTTATCATTATTACCTCGGCATTGATCGTTGCTGCTGTGGTCTTCCTTGTATTTCTCCCCACTCTTAAGAACGAGTTTCTTTTGTGGGATGATGACAAGCTGGTTACTGATAATGTTTATATCCGTTCAATTGACCTTAAAATGGTCAACTGGGTATTCACTCATCTTGGACTGACCACCTGGCATCCGATAACATTCATCTCATTTGCGCTGGATCATGCGATATGGGGTCTTGATCCAAAGGGCTTTCACCTGACAAACAATATCTTTCATTCTTTGAATGCCCTTCTGGTCTTCCTTATAGTCTTCCGTCTTGTCGAGTATGCTGTGCCAAATATAAAGGGTGGGGTTGTCAGTGAAATGGCTGTTGTATCAGGTGTTGTGACCGCCCTGCTTTTCGGGGTGCATCCGCTGCGTGTCGAGTCGGTCGCATGGGTGACCGAAAGAAAGGATGTTTTATATGCCTTTTTCTATCTATTGAGCATTCTTGCATATCTCAAATACGTTTCGTCGAAAAACAGGAGCTTAGGTTCTTATCTCCTTTCACTCCTGTTTTTTATTATGTCTCTTATGAGTAAACCAATGGCAGTAACATTGCCTGCAGTGCTGCTTCTGCTGGATTACTATCCGTTAAGAAGGATCCATGCAGGAATGAGAATGGAGAGGATAAAGGCAGTTGTGATAGATAAGATCCCGTTCTTTTTGTTTTCTGCAGTAATATCTTTTGTGACGCTTTCGATGGATCACCCTGCCGAAGCTGCGGTCAAAATGGCAAAATACACTTTTATGGAGCGTATATATATGTCGCTGCACAGCTACATATTCTTTCTTTACAAGATGGTTCTGCCGGTCGTTATTGCGCCGTTTCCTATCATTACCAGCAGTCCGGAAAATGCGCTGTTGTTGTTAATCGGAGCGCTTGTGCTCTTTCTTGCTATCACCACTCTCTGCTTGTATTTATTAAGCAGGAGCAGGGTATATTTAATTGCCTGGCTCTTTTACATTATAACGCTTCTGCCTGTGGCAAACATATTTCGTTTTAACGGGGGCTTTTCGCGTTTTACATACCTTCCAAGCCTCGGCCCGCTTCTTCTTGTAGGTCTATTTTCAGGAAGTCTATATACGGGGGCATCAAAAAAGTCGCTAAAGGCATTGGTCCTTATATCTGCTTTTTCGATAACCCTGTTGTATGCAAGCAAGACGGTCAGCCAGATAGCCATATGGAAGGATACCATAAGGCTGTGGAGCTATCAGCTGGAGATTTTCCCCGGCCGTTTGCCCGAGGTATATAACAACCGCGGTATGGCATACAGAATGGAAGGTCAGCTCGAAGAGGCCTTGGGCGACTACAATAAGGCCATAGAGATCTCCGAAAAGAAGGAAAAAACATACAATAACCGCGGGATCGTGTATGAGATGATGGGAAGGTATGAAGAGGCGATAGCTGATTACAATACAGCAATAATTATTGCCCCGGGATATGTTAAGGCATACATAAACCGTGGCGACTGCTATGCAAAGCTGGGGAAGATGCAGGAGGCGCTGAGAGACCTTACGAAAGCGATAGAGCTTGACCCTGTGTATATCAACGGCTACCAAAAGAGGGCCGGCGTCCACGCGGCGCTGGGCAACACAGAGCTGGCTCTTGAGGATTACGCATCCTACTTAAGCATCTACCCTCTTGAACCTGATATATACTTTAGCCGGGGAAGCTTATACATGTATGAGGGCATGTTTGATGATGCCGTAAAGGACTTCAGCAAGGCGATAGAGCTGAAGCCCGGCTTTCTTGAGGCATACGGCAACCGCGGGACTTCATATATGAACTTGACTAATTATTCTAAGGCTATAGAAGATTTCAGTATGGTTATCAAGCTTGCCCCTCAATCAGATATAGCATATATAAGCCGTGGGGTTGTTTATCTGTATATGGGGAATCCTGACTTGGCAGAAAAGGATTTTATTAAAGCATCCGGGCTTGGCAATAAAGAAGCAGATAAGTATTTAAGGGAGATAAGGCCTGAAAGCCGCAAGTAATGGGTATGCCATATAATAGAAGGCTAATTATTATCATGGCCGCTCTTTTCGTCGCTGCCGCAACCTTTCTTGTTTTTTTGCCGGCTCTGCAGAATGAATTCCTTATCTGGGATGATGACACATTAATAAGCGACAATCTTCACATACGCTCACTTGACCTCAATACAGTCAAATGGGCATTCACACATGTAGGCCTAACCACCTGGCATCCTCTTATCTTTCTATCGTTCGCAGTTGATTATGCAGTATGGGGACTTGACCCGTGGGGTTTTCATCTTACTAACAATATTCTTCATGCACTAAATGCACTTTTGGTCTTTTTCCTGGTCTTCCGTGTTGTAAGCCTTGCAATGCCTGAGAAGAATGCGGAAGGATTTAATGAGATGCCGCTTATTGCTGGCATTGTTACAGCTTTGCTGTTTGGGCTGCATCCACTGCGTGTAGAGGCTGTCGCATGGGTGACGGCAAGGAAGGATCTCTTATACTCATTCTTCTATCTGTTAAGCATGCTTGCATATCTTAAATACGCATCTTCAGGATCAGGGAAGATCAAATTTTATCTGGCATCTTTGATCCTCTTTGCCATGTCGCTTATGAGCAAGCCTATGGCAGTGACCCTTCCCGCTGTGCTTCTTATACTGGACTACTATCCATTGAAAAGGATCTTTCCAGGGATGGGATGGAAGAGTATAAAGATTGTTGCAGCTGAGAAGGTGCCATTCTTTTTATTGACCGTTTTGATGTCGCTGATAACTATCTGGACAAACGTCTCTGCTGACGCATCAACAAAACTGCAGCAGTACTCATTGCTTGAACGTGTCTTTGCTGCGATGCGCGGCTATCTATTCTTTATTTACAAGATGATCTTACCGACAGATCTTATACCGTATTTTACTTACCCTGACAATGTGAATATTTTATCTTTTGAGTATATGGGCGCATTCGTGCTTTTTTCAGCCATTACAATACTCAGCATATTTCTGTTAAAGAGGGACAGGGTGTATTTAAGCGCCTGGCTTTATTACGGCATGACACTTCTGCCTGTGATAGGGATATTACGCATTCAGGGGAATTTTACACGTTTCACATACCTGCCCTGCCTCGGCCCTTTTCTTCTCATCGGGCTTGCGGCGGGCAGCATATACAAGAAGACTAAAAGAAGGGACTTAAGGACAGCTCTTGCTATTGCTGTTTTATTGTTGATTGCAATCTTTGCCGATAAGACCATCAATCAGATACGTATATGGAAAGATACTATAACGCTATGGTCTTATCAGATAGAGCATCTTCCTGACAGAGTTCCAATGGCTTATACAAATCGCGGAATAGCTTATGATAAGGCGGGCGATGTTCAAAAGGCTTTAGCTGACTATGACAGGTCGATAAAAATAGATCCAAAATACGTAAAGCCGTATAACAACCGCGGTGTTTTATATGTTTCGATGAAAAAGTATGAAGAGGCGATGAAAGATTATAACAGGGCCATTGAACTTGATCCGAAATTGGCCCAGGCTTACAGCAACCGCGGGGTTGCTCATGGGATGCTTAAGGATTATGAAAAGACGATTCTGGACTGCAGCAAGGCTATAGAGATCAACCCCGGCATTCCTGATTTTTATTATAACCGCGGTCTTGCTTATGGCGAGCTTAAGCGGTATGACGAAGCTTTAAATGACTTCAGCATGGCTCTCAAGCTGAACCGCGGGCATTCCAAGGCCTATAATAAACGAGGTGATATCTACAGCAGACTGGCAAAACACGAAGAGGCGATAAAAGACTATAGCATGGCTATACAGATTGATCCCGGACAGTCTGAGCCTTATTTTGACAGGGGAAATGCTTACTACCGCGTGGAAAACTGGAACCTTGCCCTTAAAGATTACAATAGAGTTGCAGAGATTGCCCCGAACAATGCAACTGCATATTTTAATATGGGGATCATATACACAAAATTGGGGGAGAATGGAAAGGCTATATCAAGTTTCAAGAGGGCATCTTCACTTGGTCTGAAAAGAGCTGAGGATCATTTAAAACGAAAAAATATTAATTAATATATATCGTGCAATGAAACCAATAACGAGGTTTTAAATAACATTGTTCAATATCAGAGGAGTAAGACATGAATAGGCTTAAAGCTTTTTTAAAGACATCACTTCTTGGAGGGGTAGTTGTCATACTGCCGGTTGCCATACTCATCATGTTCTTCAAATGGCTCTTCGGCCTGGTAACCGGGATGATCCAGCCGCTTACCGATCTTGTGATGGAGACGATGTACATTTCAAAGTACCAGAGGATATTTGCCGATCTCATGGTCCTTGCCACCATAGTGCTTACCTGCTTCTTTGTGGGGATATTTGTCAAAACCAGATTAGGGATCTTTATTCATAAGACGATCGAAGAAAAAATTCTCAAAGTGGCCCCTGGTTATACACTGATCAAGGATACTGTTATGCAGTTTCTCGGCGGCAAGAAAGCCCCGTTCTCATCTGTGGCGCTGGTCCGGGTATTCGGGACTGATGCGCTCTTCATTGCATTTATAACTGACTCGCACCCTGACGGCAGCTATACCGTCTTTATTCCTACAGCCCCTAATCCGACATCCGGAAATATATGCCATTTAAAAAGTGAGAATGTTTATCTGGTGGATGTGCCTGTTGAACAGGCGATGAGGTCAGTGATAAGCTGCGGCGCAGGTTCGGCACCTCTTATTGAGTCGATGCTGAAGAAGATGAAAGAGAAAGAGGCGGATGCTCGGTAAGGCATATATTACAACTGCATATATTCTTTCAAAAGCGCGGGATACATCATGGGATTAAATAGTATATTGGTCATCATATAGCATTCATGTGTGCAGTAACAGCGGTTCTCTTTAATTGAAGCGATAATTCTCCGGGCCTTTTCAGAATTTATAATCTTCTTCATATCATATCCATCCTGCCTGACATTCCCCATCTTCTTGTCAAATGATTCGCATGGATAGATATCCCCTGTCTCTGTGATCACGATGTTGAGCTTTCCGGCGTAGCAGGGGACCAACTGTCTCTTTTGTGTGAAGGTCTCGTATATAAGTCTGCGCTGAAGTATATCCTGCGCTGCCTTGAGCCTTGCTCCACTGAAGCGGTAGATTTTTGAGGTCTTGTCCTTAAGGTTTGATTCGAGTTTCTTTATGGCTTTGTGATACTTATCCATGTCAACATCCTTTAGTTTTTCGTCAGCCACATCCCCGCGTATAAGTGAGATGGTATGTGTCCTGACATTATCAAGTTCGCTTACAAAATCTATCACCCTCTCCATGCTGTCCTGATTTGCCGAGCAGAAGACGGTGTTGATGCCGAGGTCGAAGTTGGGGTATCTGTCAAGGAGTCGGCCGAGCTCTGTGAATGTCCTCATCGTTTTTCTGAAGCTTCCCTTGCCTCTTATGGAGTCATGGAGCTTCTCAGTACCCTCCACAGAAAGTTTTACAGCTATACTGCTCTTGGGGCACTTTTTAAGGATGGCCTCGGTCTTTTTAACAATAGTATCTGTAAGCAGCCCGTTTGTGGGGAGCAGTATGATGGATGGCCTGTTATTTTTATAAAAGACTTCTGTTATATCAACGATATCATCCCTTAGAAATATCTCGCCTCCTGAGAAGGCAAGCCATAACAGATTGCCCATTGAGGAAGAGATCTTTTTTATCTCATTAAGTGTGAGCTCATCTTTTGCTGTCCCGTTCTCTTTTGAAAGATAGAAGCAGAAGGGGCAGCTTGAGTTGCATCTCTTTGTGAGGAATAGGGTCAACTGTATAGGATCGCTCTTCTTAAGGGCTGTTCCTATATGCCGGAAGGGAGAATATCTCATTTTTTTAATAGAGCGCTTATTAATCCGGAAATTCCTCCTGCGCACACAGGGACAGGATAGACCACTATCCAGTAAAGCAGTGAAAGAATTGCGAATACAGTACCATTTTCTCTATAGAAAGCCATGATCAGCTTTCTGCTTAATGCAATATTCAAAGTTAAGGTAAGCGGGATAAGGTATAAAGACAGGGGTTGCTGAAAGACCGCCCATGATGCAAGCAGAAGGAGAGTGACAAAAAAAGATAAAACATTGAATTTCAGTTCAGATGACGCGCATCCTGAATCAGCGGTCAAGTCTTTATTTGAAAGCGAGTAAATTATCCAGTACCTGGATTTCTTGAATGCGTTTTTCAGTGAACGAGAGAATGAGAAGTTGAATACATGCTGTACCTTGATGTCGGGATTCATTACAAGTCTCTTTCCTGCCCCCTTCATCCGGTGGCTAAACTCGACATCCTCCAGCATCGGCAAAAAATCTTCAGGAAATCCGTTGCTTTCTTTAAATGTCCGGGAATGAATTGCCATTGCGTGTGTTGCTATATAATCAGGGTCAGCAGTATTTTTAGTCTCGGAATAGTTAATAGATACGGACTGAAAGCGGCTGAAAAAGTCCTTATCAAAAGGTTCAACTGTATAGGTTCCTCCAAGTACGATATCGCCTTCTTTTGATATTATCCTTCTTGCAGCAGAAAGAGTATCTTTTTGAAGAAGGCAGTCAGCGTCAGTAAAGAAGATGATATCTCCGGTGCTGTTTTGGGCTCCAATGTTTCTTGCTTTTGAGGCACCTGCATTTTCATAAAGACAAATGAGCCTGCACGGGAATTCCTTGATGATATCAACGGAGTTGTCTGAAGAATTGTCATCAACGACTATTACTTCAAAATCATCGTATTCAGAAGCCAGAGCTGCCTCCAGGCAGATTCCTATGGTTCCTGCCATATTGTAATTTGGTATAACTATTGAGATGCTTGGCATTTTCTTTGTTTCATCATAAAAAATTAGGGGAAGCGTATTAATTGTAAAAATAAATCATTTATTATTATAATATATGCCAACTTATTTAATAGGAGGGCGATATGGCTAAAAAAGTTGCAATAATCGTAAAAGACAGAGTGGATGAGGCGCTCAGGATGGGAGTTGGAGCTACTTTGGCTGATGATCAGATCCATGTATTTATTATGGATAAGAAGGTTGAGATGAATGCTGACAATGAGCTTAACCTCGAAACAATGCAGGACCTTGATGTTAAGATATTTACCAATAATCCGGCGAATCCCTATGAGCAGAAGAGCACTGAAGAGATAGCAAAAATGCTTGCGGATTATGATATTGTAGTTCCCTACTAACAGTCTTTTCAAAGTAAAAAACCATGTGAGGTGATATGCTCCAGGAAGTTCAGGAAATAAATCCAACAACCAGAAAACTCAGTATCAGTATACCTTCAGAAGTAATTGCTAATGAACTTTCAAGCGCTTACAGCAGGCTAAATGCAAGCGTGAAGGTCCCGGGCTTCAGGCCGGGTAAAGCGCCTCGCGCCATTCTTGAAAAGAAATACGGCAAGAGCATCGAAGGCGAGGTCATAGAGAAGATAATCCCTGAATATTATTCTAGGGCGATAGACGAGGCTAAGCTTGAGCCTGTTGATTATCCCAACATTGAAGGCAGGTTGGATATCAAGGCAGATCAGCCGCTTGTATTCTCACTTACTGTTGAGGTCAAACCTGACGTAAGCGGTATTAAATACGACGGCATTATTTTAGAGAAGAAGACATTTACAGTTGAGGACGAAGAGATAAATAAGGCGCTTGAGATACTTCGGGAGAGCAAAGTGCTCTTTACTGTTTCTGAGACTGAAGTTGAAAAGGGCGACATCGCGGTAATCAATGCAGATGCTTTTGTAGACGGTCAAAAGAGTGAAGACATGTCTCAAAAGGATCTCACTCTCTTGCAGGGTGCTGAAGAGACACCCAAAGAGTTCAGCGAGGCTATGCTCGGGAAGAAGAAGGGAGATGTTTTTGAGGTAAAGATAAATTTTGAAAATGACCATCCAAACACTGCCATCGCAGGCAAGGAGGTCTTGTTCAAAGTCACGGTTGCCGAGACTAAGAAGAGAGAAATTCCACCGCTGAATGAAATTCTTGCCAATGAGTTTGAATGTGACACATTAGATGAGCTCAAACAGAAGATCAAAGATGATATAAGTGATAGAAAAGAGAGCGAGATGAATCTCGCCTATAAAAAAGATATCATCAATAAGATCATTAAGGACAATGACATTGAAGTCCCTTCTTCTATGGTGAAGAGCGAGATTGAGAGCTTCATCCAGCAGATGCAGGAAAATTCTTCCAGAAGGGGCGTGGCTGTTAAAACTGATGAGGAGCTGAGCAAGGATTACGAGGCTACCGCCAGGGACAATGTAAAGAGTGTGATTATAATTGAGGCTATCGGCAAGAAAGAGAATATTGCAGTGACTGATGATGACATTAAAAAGGCGATGGAGGAGATAGCTGCACGCCATAACCTGGGACTTGAAGAGCTGACTAAGCTTTACAGCGTGAGGGAAGGCTCTATGGACGCTATGAAGAGCAGACTATTCGCGGATAAAGTGTTAGAATATTTATTAGAAAAAGCAGTGATCCAATAACATTTATTACAGGAGAGAGAATTGAATTTAATACCTATAGTAGTTGAGCGGTCTGAAAGGTCAGAAAGGGCTTATGACATTTACTCCAGGCTGCTTAAGGACAGGATAGTATTTTTAGGAAGTCCTGTTGATGATAATGTCGCTAATACCGTAATTGCACAGCTCTTATTCCTTCAGACAGAAGATCCGGATAAAGATATTCATCTTTATGTTAATTCCCCGGGCGGCGCTGTCTCTGCGGGCCTTGCCATATATGATACAATGCAGTATATAAAGCCGGATATCGCCACTTATTGTATAGGGCAGGCTGCCAGCATGGGTGCGCTTCTTTTATCCGCAGGCACCAAAGGCAAGCGGTTCTCGCTCCCTCATTCTCGGGTAATGATACACCAGCCAACTGGCGGAGCCTACGGTCAGGCATCTGATATTGAGATACATGCGAAGGAGATCCTGAAGATAAAAGATTCACTTAATAAGATACTTGCAAAACATACAGGACAGGATGTAAACAAGGTTCGGGAAGATACCGAGAGGGATTATTTCATGTCAGGCGAAGAGGCAAAGAAATACGGCATTGTAGATGAAGTGATAGTATCACTAAAAAAAATAACGGGATAAATAATGGAAGATAATAAAAAGACAGGGGTTAAAGACGATATGCTCAAATGTTCCTTCTGCGGAAAAGGACAGAAGGAGGTCAGGAAGCTAATCGCAGGCCCTACAGTATATATATGTGATGACTGCGTGAATCTGTGCAACGAGATCATGGCTGAGGAGTTTGACTCATCCATTGACATAAGTGTTGCGCAGAACATTCCTACTCCAAAGGATATCAAGGGCTTTCTTGATGATTATGTCATTGAGCAGGATAAGGCTAAAAAAATCCTCTCTGTTGCTGTGCATAATCACTACAAAAGGATCAATAATCCGGCTGATTCCGATATTGACCTTGAGAAGAGCAATATACTGCTTATAGGCCCGACCGGTACAGGTAAGACAATTCTTGCGCAGACCCTTGCAAAGATGCTTAATGTGCCGTTTACCATTGCTGACGCCACAACACTGACGGAAGCAGGATATGTAGGGGAAGATGTAGAGAACATAATACTCAAGCTTCTTCAGGCTGCTGATTATGATGTTGAGAGGGCGCAGAGAGGCATAATTTATATTGATGAGATAGATAAAATAGGCCGGAAGACCGAGAATGTTTCAATAACAAGGGATGTCTCCGGTGAGGGAGTCCAGCAGGCCCTTCTGAAAATAATTGAAGGCACGGTTGCCAACATCCCACCGCAGGGCGGCAGAAAGCATCCCCAGCAGGAGTTTGTACAGGTAAATACCGCCAACATACTCTTTATATGCGGAGGGGCATTTGTAGGGCTTGAAGACACGATTGAGAAGAGAACCTCTAAGTCCACTGTAGGTTTTGGCGCAGAATTGAGGAGCAGTCATAAAAAGCCGATAGGCGAGGTGCTTTCAATGGTAGAGCCGCAGGATCTTATAAAGTACGGGCTCATTCCTGAATTTGTCGGAAGGCTTCCTGTATTTGCGACACTTGATGAGTTGAAGGAACATGCCTTGGTAAGGATACTTACTGAGCCGAAGAATTCTATTATCAAGCAGTATCAGAAGCTCTTTTCTTTTGATTCTATTAAGCTTAGGTTTACAGAAGAAGCTATTGTTTCCATAGCAAGAGAGGCGGTGAAGCGCAAGACAGGTGCACGAGGGTTGAGGGCGATACTTGAGAACGTGATGCTTGATATTATGTACGAGATCCCTTCCCAAAAGGGAATCAAGGAGTGCCTCATTACAGACGGTGTGGTCAATAATAATGGTAAACCTGTGCTGCTTTTTGAAGAAAAGGCAGAGTCTGCGTAGGCTGTCTAAGTTTTTCTTCTGTTTTCGGTGAGCCCGTGGGCGATGAGTTTTGTCAGCTTCTCTTTTAATTCAGGGTCATTAATATCTTTCAATGTGTCTTCGATGTAAGCAAAATCATCGTTTGAGAGCTCAAGTTTATTTGGTGAAGGAATGCTGGCTTCAGCTTTTGAGAGCCTGCCCAGTTTAAACCTGATCTCTGTCATGTCATACTGCTTAAGCTTCTCAGATATCTCTTCCTTGAAGAAACCGAGATGATGCATCCATTGCGGAGTATCAACAGTTATTGTAAGCTGTTTGTCTTTGATCGCTTCAGGGGATGTGTGTGCTGCAATGGTTTTACCAACGAGCTTCGGCCAATGTTTTTGCAGTTTGTTGACTAGAAGCCCGTTCTCAATGCCCGACTCTTTAAAATATTTTTTTAGGAGGCCATTAAGAGAGTGCATGTAAATAACAATTAATAATCAGCAACTGATAATTACTAAACTGCCTTTTTGATCTTTCCTGAACGCAGACATCTTGAGCAAACATGAAGCTTCTTTGTTCCATGTTCGGTCTGGACCCGCATCTTCTGCAGGTTAGGCCTGAAGACACGTTTTGTCTTGTTATTAGCGTGACTGACATTGTTGCCTACTACTCTCTGCTTTTCACAAACTGAGCATACTGCCATTTATACTTCCTCCTTGAGGATTGAATTAAAAGAGCACTTATGATACCATTATGTGTTCTTATGTTACAAGAACTAAATTATAGCAGTTCAGTGTAAATAAGTCTTTTTTTATTCAGAGAGCATTTAAGGTATTCGGCAAGGGAGAATAATGGCAAAAAAAAGGGTTCATGAACTTTCAAAAGAGACAGGTGTCAGCAATAAGGAGATACTTGCCAAACTTAATGAGCTTGGAATTGAGGCCAAATCCCATGCTTCAAGCATAGATGAAGATATAGCCCTAAAGATTATTCAGTTCTTTAATAAAAAGGGTGGAGAAAAGACTGAGGCGGAAACTGCATCAAAGGTTCAAAACAAGACTACGGCTGAAAAGCAGAAGACAAAGCCCTCCAAGCCGGATGATAAGGTAAAAAAAGAAAATAAGTCTGTTGCACCTGCAAAAGCAAAGAAGGCAGAAGGTAAGCCAAAAGATAAAGAGGAACAAAAAAGAGAAGAAACTGCAAAACCTTCTTTTGTCAAAAAGGCTGAAGAAACGGAAGCGGTTTCTATCAAACCTGCTTCTACTGAAAATGCAGCTAAAATAGAAAAAGCCCGCGACAATAAGTCCAAGTTCCAGAATAAGCCTGGTATGATGAAGGCATTTGACTCGATCAGAAGGGTTGAAGCCGGCAATAAAGGGTTTGCCTTTCAGGCCCATCATAAGAAGACTGAAAAGAAGCCGCTGGTAAAAAGTGTTGACACGATAGCTCCTCCCTTGTCTACGCAGCCACGCAAGCGAATTCTCAAGTTCAGGGAAGGCACCACTGTAAAAGAGTTTGCAGAGCTGATAGGCCAGAAACTTCAGGATGTCATCAAGAAGTTTATGGAGCTTGGATACATGGCGACTATAAACCAGGCTCTTGATGCGGATGCTGCTCAAATTGTTGCCGAGACATATGATATCAAGATAGAGCCAACCAAGGTTGAAAGCGAGGAAGAATTTCTTCAGTTAGCAGCTGTAGATGAGTCAGCGCTGATGCATCGTCCGCCGATAGTTACTATAATGGGACATGTTGACCATGGCAAAACCACATTGCTTGATACCATAAGAAAGACAAAGGTTACAGAGTCAGAATCCGGAGGCATAACACAGCATATTGGCGCTTACAAGATAACAGTTAAGGGAAAGGAGATCGTCTTTCTCGATACTCCAGGGCATGAGGCCTTCACAATGATGAGGGCAAGGGGCGCTAAAGTTACTGATATAGTTGTCCTTGTAGTGGCTGCTGACGACGGTGTTATGCCGCAGACGATCGAGGCTATTAATCATGCCAAGGCAGCCAAGGTCCCTATTATTGTTGCAGTAAATAAGATAGACAAGCCTGAAGCGGATGTCTCAAGGGTCAGGAATGAACTATCTCAGTATAATGTGGTTTCCGAAGCATGGGGTGGAGAAAATATCTTTGTGGAAGTATCTGCAAAGAAGGGGACAGGCATAGACACTCTCCTTGAGATGATCCTTCTTCAGGCTGAAGTGCTTGAGCTTAAGGCTGACTATAAGAGAGCGGCACGAGGCACAGTCATTGAGGCAAAGCTTGATAAAGGAAGAGGGCCTATTGCCACTGTTTTAATTGAATCCGGAACGCTGAAGACAGGAGATTCATACCTTGTAGGCACGATAGCCGGAAGGGTCAGGGCTCTCTTGGATGACAACGGCAAGAAGATCGATACTGCCGGGCCTTCAACTCCGGTTGAAGTTATCGGGCTTCCGGATATTCCACAGACGGGTGATGTATTTGTAGTGCTTGAGGATGAGAGGAGAGCAAGGCAGATAGCTGTTACCAGGCTTCAGAAACAGAGAACGGTTGCTGCCCCTATGAAGAAGGTGACCCTTGATGAGTTCTTTGAAAAGGTTAAAGAGGGAGAGATAAGGGATCTTAACATAATTATCAAGGCTGACGTGCAGGGTTCTGTGGAAGCTGTCAAGGATTCTCTTGAAAACCTGAGCACTTCAGATGTTCAGGTCAAGGTCATCCATACCGGCGCCGGAGGCATAAATGAGTCTGATATCATGCTTGCCTCAGCATCTAATGCCATAATCGTAGGCTTTAATGTCCGTCCTGATGCCAAGGCTGCCTCACTGGCAGAAAGGGAAGGTGTTGATATTGAACTTTACAGCGTAATATATGAAGCTATCAATGATGTAAGAAAGGCGCTTGAAGGCCTTCTTGCCCCGACATTCAATGAAAAAGTGCTCGGCCGCGCCGAGGTCAGAGGTGTTTTCAAAGCTTCGAAGGTAGGATCTATTGCCGGGTGCTATGTGATCGACGGGATGATGAGCAGGGCAAGTTCCGGCGTAAGGGTTATAAGGGATAGTGTCGTTGTTTATGAGAGCAAGATAGCCTCGTTAAAGAGATTCAAGGAAGATGTCAGGGAAGTTCAGACAGGGTTTGAATGCGGTATTCTGGTGGATAATTTTAACGACATTAAGGTCGGCGATATCCTTGAAAATTATATAATAGAAAAGGTCGCCACAAAACTTTCTGATTAATATTAAACCCCAATTCAGGTTCTTAATTTTCAACTGTTAATTAATCATTATGCATCCATTTAAACGTTCAGCAAGGGTAAGCGACCTGATAAAGGAAGAGACTGCCAACATTATTACGCATAAGCTCGATAACCCTAAACTCGGTTTCGTAACAGTGACAGGGGCCAAGGTCACTGATGACCTCAGGCACGCGACGATATTTATAAGCGTCCTTGATGACTCAAAACGCGGGACCGTTCTTGAGATACTCGCTAACTCCACACCTTTTATACGAAGCGAAATTGCAAGGAATATCAGGATGAGGGTTCTTCCTAAAATACACTTTAAGATAGACTCCGGAGTTGAATACGGCAAAAAGATAGACAAGATATTGAGCGAGATAAAGACCGATGAGAGCGTAACAGAGAATAATGAAGATAGCGCCGAAATTAATAAGCCTGATAAAGAAGAGTAATGATTTTCTTATAGCAAGCCATCTGAACCCTGATGGCGACGCTTTAGGCGCAAGCATCGCGCTTGCAATCGCATTAAAGAGGATGGGGAAAGATGTGCAGGTCATTAACAGGGACACTGTACCGGCTGACCTCAAATTCCTTCCTTCTTCAGACCTGCTCATCCAACAAGTTCCTGACAAAGAGTTTGATGTTCTGTTCATAGTTGATTGCAATACTATTGAAAGGACAGGCCTCAAAGATCTCAAGGCAAAATCAGTCATCATTGTCGATCATCATATTCTGCCTGATAATGCTCAAGAGATATGGGACAGTGAAACGATGCTTCAAAGTATGGTTGAAACCAAGGCTGCCGCAACAGGCGAGCTTATATTCATGATATTGACTGAACTTGGCGTAGCGATAGATAAGGAAATAGCCACAAACCTTTACACAACCCTTCTTTTTGACACCGGAGGCTTCAGATACTCCAACACGACTCCGGAGGCTTTACATATAGCTTCAAAACTTGTTGCCGCAGGTGCTGAGCCATGGTGGATCAGCAGGGAACTTTATGAGAATGTTCCGTATAATGCCATGCAGCTTCTTGCTTCTGCCTACACAACAATCGAGAAAGAAGGCGGTATAGCCTGGATCACGGTCACTAAGGAGATGTTAAAAGAGACCGGAACAACGCCAGAGGACACGGAAAACTTTGTTGACCACCCGCGCAAAATCAAGGGTGTTGAAGTTGCCGTCTTCTTCAGAGAGGGTGACGAGGGCAAATGCAAAGTGAGCCTCCGCTCTAAAGGCGTTATTGATGTCCAGAAGATAGCTGCCCGCTTCGGAGGAGGAGGCCATGCTCCTGCTGCCGGATGCAGTATAAAAGGTCCGCTTCAGGAAGTAAAGAATATAATTCTTGATGCTGTCAGAGAATCGTTAACAATAAGTAAAAAATCTAATTAACCTTTGCCATTTCATTTTTGATCTTCCTCTATGAACCTTGTAATCAGCCTCAACAAACCCAAAGATATTACATCCCAGGATGCCGTTACGAAAGTTAAAAAGATACTGAAGGTCAAAAAGGCGGGTCACTGCGGCACGCTTGACCCAATGGCAACGGGCCTGCTTCTCATCTGCATAAACAAAGCAACGAGGCTTGCGACATATCTGTCCGGCTCTGACAAAGAGTATATCGCTGTCATGAAACTCGGTGAATCAACCGATACGCAGGACGCATACGGAGAGATTCTTGAGAAAGCTGACAGCATTGATGTAAGTGAAGCAGATATTAAAGCTGTGCTCTCTTTGTTCAAAGGTAAGATATCCCAACTCCCGCCGATGTTCTCCGCTTTAAAACATAAGGGCAAGCCTCTCTATGAATATGCCAGACAAGGCATAGATATCGCGCGAACATCAAGAGAGGTCAATATAAAGAGCATCGAGCTTCTGGATTTTGATCTGCCATTCGTTAAGTTAAAGGTCGCCTGCTCAAAGGGCACATATATCAGGACCCTTTGCCATGATATCGGCAAGAAGCTCGGAGTTGGCGCCCACATGACAGAACTTCAGCGCACCGCCATAGGGGAGTTTAATCTGCAAGATGCCCTGGAGATAGATGAACTGAAGGAACTGGACATTACCAAGACTGACAACAAAGCGATCCATACTTTAAACAGCGCATTGAAACATATGCCGGAATTTAAGATAACAGAGAATATGGTGCTTTCCGTAAGCCATGGGAATGCTATCAATATCAGGCAGGGTTTAGAGCTCTCTGATGATATTAAAACAGCTCAGGGGATCAGGATACTGTCACCTGATAATGAATTGTTAGCTGTAGGCAGATATGGCAATGAAAGAAAGATTATCAAGATGGATGTGGTTTTTGCTCTATGAAGAAAGCAAAGCAGGGCGCAGAGCATGAGCTTATCATAAAGATAAAGGTCGAACCCCGCTCTTCCCGTTCCTCTATCGTAGGCACATACGGTGATGCATTAAAAGTTAAGCTGACCTCCGCTCCGGTCGATGGCAAGGCAAATAAGGAACTCATAGAGCTTCTTGCCAAAGAGCTTGGTATTAAGAAAAAGGACATTGAGATAATGTCGGGCGAGACATCAAAGAATAAGATTGTAAAGCTGATAGGTTTGAAGAGTTTAGATGGTGTGGTGAAAACTTCCTAAAACAAGATCTTTTTTGTGTCGAAGATGAATTAATAATGAAAAGGCTTCTTAGCATATTTCTTTTTGCATTAATATTCTCTCCGTTTGTATGCTCTGCCGATGTGAAGGAGCCTGCGGTTGCAGGCGCATTTTATCCCAAAGATGAAAAGGTGCTTGCACATACCGTTGACAGCTTTCTCTCAAGCGTAAAGGATAAAGTAGGCAGTGGAAGGCTGATAGCCCTTATATCCCCGCATGCCGGATATCAATTCTCCGGCGGTATT
The DNA here is from genome assembly GCA_030646035.1 of Thermodesulfovibrionia bacterium. Taxonomy (NCBI): domain Bacteria; kingdom Pseudomonadati; phylum Nitrospirota; class Thermodesulfovibrionia; species Thermodesulfovibrionia bacterium. Next base: position 41,580 of record JAUSMY010000058.1, read on the forward strand.
GCTGCATATACTTATAATCATCTCAAAGAGCGGAATATAAAGACTGTTATTCTGATAGGGGCCAGCCATCATAAGGCATTTCATGGCGTATCTGTTTACACCGGAGACGGGATGAAGACGCCACTCGGAATTGTGAAAGTTGACAGCAGGATTGCGAATTCCCTTATCAACAAGGAAGCGGATGTGACATTTTTGCCTGAAGCGTTTGAGAAGGAACATTCTCTTGAAGTTCAGCTTCCTTTTCTTCAGCGCACTCTCAAGGACTTCAAGGTCGTCCCCATACTTATCGGTTCCCCTACCAGGGAGTCTTACAAGTTTCTCACACAAAAACTGACTGAGATAATGAGGGATGATGACAGTGTGATAATCATAGCGAGCACAGACCTATCGCACTATCATGATTATGAGACTGCCGTAAAGATGGATATGATGACCATTGACGCGCTTGAGAGGATGTCTATTGATGAGACTGAAAGATTGTTGATGAGCCGTGAAGGCGAGATGTGCGGCGGCTATCCTGTTCTATACACGATGGCGGTGGCGCAAAATCTTGGAGCGACCAATGCCGTGCTTTACAAATATGCAAACTCAGGCGATGTTACAGGCGACAAGAGCCATGTGGTAGGTTATGCCGCGATGGGATTTTATAAGAGCTATCTTTCTGATAAGGAGAAAGAGACTCTGCTGCAGCTTGCCAAAGATACTATCAATCTTTATGTGAAAGACGGCAAACAGCCATCGTCAGCCACTGAGAATAAGAGGTTGAAGAGCAACGGCGCTACGTTTGTGACCATAAGGGAGCACGGCGTGCTTAGAGGATGTATAGGCAATATAATGCCTGAAATGCCGCTTTATGATTCTGTTATCAGAAATGCCGTTAGCGCTGCATCAAGAGATCCGCGGTTTCCGCCTCTAAAAAAACAGGAGCTTGATAACATCGAGGTCGAGGTGACGATACTCTCTCCTCTTGAACTTGTGAAGGACACGAATGCCATAGAAGTAGGCAAGCACGGGCTTTACATTAAAAAGGACGGCAGGAGCGGCATTCTTCTTCCTCAGGTCCCTCTTGAATTCGGCTGGGACAGGGAGACATTCCTGCAGCAGGTTTCAAAGAAGGCAGGGCTTCCTCCTGATGCATGGAAGGACGCTGAGCTTTACTGGTTTACCGCAGAGATTGTTCCTTGAATGCATAAACAGGCGTTGTGATCAAAGCCAGCTGTGTGTTCATCTGATCTCTGAAGAGTCTGAATCCGGCCATTAACTGCTGGGGCATGGATTCTCCGCTTGGCAGCTTTACGCTGAGAGGATTGACCGGTTCGTTATTTATCCGTAATTCGAAATGCAGGTGCGGCCCGGTTGAAATTCCCGTAGTGCCGACTCTGCCGATAACCTGGCCCTGCTCTGCGGTTCTTCCTGTACTGATATTCTTGCTAATTTCCTGGAGATGGCCGTAATATGTTTCATATCCGTTATTGTGCCTTATTATTATAAGGTTGCCGTATCCGCCGTTATATCCGGCAAAAACGACCTTCCCGTCTCCGAGGGCTGAGACAGGAGTCCCTGCAGGTGCGGAATAATCAATCCCGTGATGTGGCTTGTAGACCTTCAGTATGGGATGAAGCCTGCTCCCTGAAAAATATGAGCTTATCTGTCTGAAGTCTAACGGCGCCTTCAGGAAAGCCTTTGCCAATGATTTGCCGTCCGCGTCATAGTAGCCGGCCTTCCCGTTATTTTCAAAGCGGTAGGCATGGTATGTTTTATCGTTATTGTTGAATTCAGCAGAGAGTATACTCCCGAACTTCTTGAACTTCCCGTCAAGGTAAAGCCCTTCGACAACAATTTTATATTTGTCATCTTCTCTCAGGTCGGAAGTGAAATCTATGTCCCACGCAAATATGTCGGAAAGCTGAAGCGCCAGTATGAGGTTCTCCCTGCCTTCACCTATGGAGGAGATAAGATTGTCTTTTATTATGCCGCTGATGTGCTCAATCTTTTTTTCATACGCAATAGGAATTCTTTTAGCTTTAAAAACCTGGTCTTTTCGTGTGACTTCAAGTACGCCGTCATCGCCTATCCAGTACGACAGGGACTTAATACGGTTGTCTGCATCGACTGAAATATTATATTGCTGTCCGGGTTGTACCTTTTTTAAGTGGTGAACATCAGCGGCTGCCTCACGGATCGCAAACAACTCAGCGATATTAAGACCGCGGCGCTTAAAGACCTCAAAAAAGGTTTCCCCCTTTTTTATCGTGCCGGTTATATTCCTTGAGGTTTCTATTTTTTGAGGTTCTTTATCTACTTCTTCTTTAATATTCGTTACATCCCGTATCTGGAAAAGTATTAAAGTGGCAGCTATCAGAAAAAAGGCTGCGGCAAATAGTTTCTTCATAATATCTCCTTACAGCGGTAATACATTACATTTGTAATCAGTTTATTGCCGGCATAACACCAAAAGATATATGATGTAGAAGAAAAAAAGATAGAAAACAGCAGATTAATGTTATCTTTTTTTCAGGCGGTGCTTACTTTTTTAACATATAAAGTTTAAAGAATTCAACCTGCAGGAGGTTTTGTCTATCTGTCAGACAGTGGAATAAGGCAAGCCCTTGATCTGTTAAGGGGTTTTCAGAACCAGAATTCAGGGTATCTGCGGGACTTTGGGATATTGTTTATCAGAAGCGCGACAGAGAGCATAATTACCGCTCCAAGGCCGGCAGGAACAAGGGCGTAGAGGAAACCAAGGTTGTGTATCTTTTCACTCCCGATGACTGCAATAAGTGCGGTTGCGCCACCAGGTGGGTGGAGCGTTTTGGTAGCATGCATGAATGCGATGGATGTTGCAACAGCCACTGCCCCTGCAAGCCAGATGTGCTGGCTTAACATCTGATAAGAAGCAACTCCTATGACGGCTGAGAAGATATGCCCTCCCAATAAATTTCTAGGCTGCGCAAGTGGGCTCTTGACCGCTCCATAAATAAGAACAGCTGAAGCTCCGAAAGAACCGATGACCATAACAAGGTCGGTTTTATCAAGAATATGATAATCGATGTAACTGACAGCGGCAATTCCGAGAAAAGCTCCAATCCATGACCATCCAATCTCTGAAAGGCAGACCCTTGGCGGGCATTTTTCAGCCCCTTTCATTTTGTTGAAATATTCTTTTAATGCGTTCATATAGTATGTTACTTGATTTTACAGGGTAGAGTTTATGATTTATATCATAAACTCTAAAAGGCAGAAAATAAAGAAGGGACAGTTTAAAATAAACTGCCCCTTCTTTCACAATTATATTAAATATAGTTTAATCTTTATTCAGTAACTATAAGTATCTCCACTCGCCTGTTTTCAAATCTTCCCTCTTTGGTATCATTAGATGCGATGGGCTTCAATTCGCCGTAACCTGTTACCCTTTTTATCTTGGCATCAATGATCTTGCCTTTTGTAATAAAATACTCTTTTACTGCATTTGCCCGTTTATATGAAAGAACATCATTGTAAGCATCAGTACCTCTACTGTCTGTGTGACCCTCTATAACAAGAGATGCCTCAGGATATTTGCTGATAAATGCCAGAGCCTTTTCAAGCTTTGCATATTCAACCTTCCTGATAATAGACTTATCAAAGTCAAAATTAATATGAAGAGTCAGCCTATCAATAACCTTTTCCACAGGAACAACCTTTACCTCAGGAACAACTACTACCTCGGGAACAGGTGTAATTATTACCTCAGGAACAGGTTTAATTGGCGGTGGTATATACGGACAGAGAGCATTTATTTTTTCAATAGCTTTGGCCATCATCTGTGCAGCTTCGTCAGTCTTACACTGGTCATATGTTACAAAGGCGCGGTTGACTTCTGCTTCAGCTGCTGCAAATTCTTTTTTGCAGGCTTTGTCTTTTCCATCTTCTCTTGCCAAATTCAAAAGCCTGGTTGCTTCCTGGAGCCCTTCAGGAACAAATAAGTACCGGGACTTATTACCTGTCTCAATATCCATGCCTGCACATCCTATGGTAAATGCAAGTGATAAGAGCAGTAAAATTGAAAAAATAGTTTTTGATACTTTGTGTCTCATATCCATCCCTCCTGGTTTTTTTAGTTATAGGCTGTTATCTGCCTGTTGGCGCTGTTTGTATGATAATATTAATGATTATAACCCAGCTTTTTTGTATAGTCCAGAAAAAGTTACATTTTATATTCATAATGTAAGGAATATATTTATCCTATAATATACGTTAAAATATCCCGGATGACAATAGATTCTAAGCAGCTAAAGATATTTTTCTCAGGAATCGGGGGAAGCGGGGTTTCAGCCATTGCCGGCTTTATGGCAGGAAAAGGCCATAATGTTGCCGGTTCTGACAGGGCGTTTGATGAAAATTCGGGTAGTCCGCTCAAAAAAACGCTTCAGTCCTCAGGTATCCGGATCTTCAGCCAGGACGGCAGCGGAATAGATGCTGCTTTTGATCTTGTGGTCTTCAGCACAGCGGTTGAGAACGACAGTCCGGAACTCCTCAAGGCAAAAAAACTTGGAGTCCGTGTCAGGACAAGGCCTGAATTTCTTACTGAGATAACCAACTCGCATAAAACTATTGCTGTCGCTGGAACCAGCGGGAAGTCCACAACAGCTGCTATGCTTGCTTTTCTAATGGAGAGGCTCGGGCTTGATCCAAATTACATAGGCGGTGGAAGGGCAAGGCAATTCAGGTCTGAAACCAACCCGGGCAATTACCTTTCCGGAAGTTCCGATCATCTTGTCATAGAGGCATGCGAGTCTGACGGAACCATAGTTAATTACAGGCCGCGATATTCCATAATCCTGAACCTTTCACTGGATCATCACACTGTTGCAAAGACCGCAGATATGTTTAAGGAACTTATAAAGCATACAGGGGAGAAAGTAATAATTAATGCTGATGATGAGAACCTGGCAGAGTTAAAGTCTGAGGGTGTGACAACCTTTTCCATAGACAGCCTTTCTGATTACAGAGCTGAAGCAGTTAAGTTCATGCCGTTTGGCACTGATTTTTTATTAAGAGGGACAAGGTTTAGCCTTTCTCTTCCCGGTAAGTATAATCTGTACAATGCAGTTTCATGCATTGCGCTTCTTTTAGAGATTGGGATATCCCCCGCCCTTATTGCAGCAGCGCTTCCGGAATTTCAGGGTATAGAAAGAAGGTTTGATATACATTTCAATGACGGGAAGAAGCTTGTGATTGATGACTACGCGCATAATCCTCATAAGATAGCAGCTCTTATGGAGACCGTGATGCGGCTGCATCAGCGGATATGCTACATATTTCAACCCCACGGATTTGGACCCACAAAGCTAATGAAGGATGAATATATTGAGGTCTTCAGCAGGAATCTTCGCGATACAGACCATCTTATTATTCTTCCCATTTATTATGCCGGAGGCAGTATCGTAAGGGATATCTCAAGCCTTGACCTTGCAGCCGGTATCAGTGAGGCCGGCAGGTCTGTTGAGGTCATTGAAGACAGGGCTGAGATTTTAAACAGGATTGATGGTTACAGCGCATACGTCATATTTGGTGCGCGTGATGAGACTCTTTCGGATCTTGCGGAACAAGTAGCAAAGAAGGTGAAGAATTGCTAAAGCAAACTAAAAAGCCGCGGCCATCTAGCCGCGGCTTTTTACAACATTAAATATATCAGTTATTATTTGTCGATCTTGCTTTCTCTGTACTGATGGTAGATGTCTTTTATGGCGGAATAAGGGTCAATGGCGTCTTTCTTTATCTCTTCGTAATCACCTATCACAAGTGATACCCTGTTGACTTTATCCCCGCTCCTGATAGCGAGTCCGTCATAAGCAAACGGTGTGACATAAGTTACGGGGTCAAGAAAAGTGTCTCCTGCCAGGCCTACTGTGTCGCGAAGACTTGAAGGCCCGAGGATCGGCCATACTATATAAAAACCTGGGCCTGCATTCCACCAGACTCCAAAGGTCTGTCCAAGGTCTTCATCCTGCATCTTAAGGTCTAAATTCTTCTTTGCAGGATCAAAAAGGCCTAAAACACCTACTGTGGTATTAATGCCGAAACGCTTTATCTCAGTACCGGCTGAATTAAATTTAAACTGCAGGATATTATTTACAAGCCTTACCGGAGTGGTAAGGTTATTGAAGAAATTACGCACTGATATTCTGGCTGGTTCAGGAACGACCTTTGAGTAGCCTTTAGCAACCGGTTTTAAGACCCAGAAGTACAGCTTGTCGTTAAAATGAAAGAATACCCGGTTTACAGGTTCAAGCGGGTCGGATATCTTAGCTAACTCTTTGTCTTCGCCGGAATCCTCAGCCTCATCGAGATAATCATCATTTTCAGCATCAGCCAATAATATGGCGCTGTCCTGTTTATCTAGCAGAGAGTCATTTAAGGTTTCATCGGCAAAAGACGGGGCTGAAGCAATACTGAGTATAAAGGCTGAAAACAATAACATCCTGATGAAAATTCTCATATTTATTCCTCCTTGTTAGTGAGTCTATGCTACATCAAAAATAGCTTAATTATCAAGGGTAAAATATGCAAAGAGGCAAGGCATAAATGGATTAGACGACAAGCTGTTTAATCGGGATAATTCTTTGCAAGGGTTCGAATTACGTCAAGACAGGAAAAGAAGGCGTCTATCATGTCAGGGTCAAACTGTTTCCCGGCTTCAGACTTAAGTGTTTCGAGCACCCTGTCTTCATCCCACGGCTCTTTATAAACCCTTGGCGAGCTGAGTGCATCAAATACATCGGCTATGGCAACCACTCTGCCGAATGGCGGGATCTCTTCGCCCTTTTTGCCGCGTGCTTTCCCTTCACTGGTTTCGCAGCCCGGGATCGGTTTGCCGGTCATGCAATTGATATGTCCCGGATACCCGTTCCCATCCCAGCGTTCATGATGGTTCAATGCGATGATCGAGGCTGCTTCATCAAAGTCAGAATACATTTCAGAAAAAAGCTTTGCCCCAAGATGGGTATGAGCTTTCATTGCTTCAAATTCCTCAGGGTCAAGTTTTGCAGGTTTTTTCAATATAGTGTCTGAGATGGCCACTTTGCCTACGTCATGCAGCATAGCGCCCATTCTGAGTATGTCCTTGTTCTTCTCGATATCTTTTTTAGGAACGCCTTTTTTTGCGGCCCATTCCTCATAAATTTCTACGGAATAGGATGCAACACGGTTTACATGAGGTCCGGTCTCTTTGGGGTCACGCATCTCAGCCATTTTTATCACTCGAAGAATGATCGCCCTTGTAAGCTGCGCGCGTTCAATGGCTGCAGCCGCAATATTGGCGAAGTTCTTTATCAAAGGCTCATCATCGTTGTTGAAACCGATCGTATTGCCATTATTATCTTTGGAATTGATAAGCTGGAGGACGCCGATTATCTTCTCATTAGCTGTCATAAGAGGAATGGTAAGCATAGACTGCGTGCGGTAATCAGAGATTATGTCATACTCTTTATCAAAAGAATATGGCGCGTTATGAGAAAGGCTATATACATCTTCAATATTGAGCAGCTCTCCGGTGTTTGCCACATATCCTGCTATCGAATCATTATTAATAGGTATTGAAAAGGTGGAGAACATGAGCTTTTTGCCGGGGGCAAGCCTGTTCTGCAGGATCGTGTTCTGAGTATGGCTGAACTTCAATCTATTGTTCTCTATAATATATATCGAGCCCGCTTCAGCATTCACTATCTGCCTTGATACTGACAGGACCTTTTCAAGCAGCAGGTCAATATCCTTCAGCAGGGATATCTCAACCCCTACATCGATCAGTTCTAATAATCTCTCTTTACTGAAGTTAATAGACATTTATTATTTTTCCAAAAAAACTGAAATATTATAACTGAGACTCATGCAAAAATCTCACATGGTTTTTAGGCAGGTAATCTTAAGAATCTATTTGCGGGGAGAGAACCTTATGTATTTGTCCCAGTATTCAAAGAGTTCTTTTGTAGCATAGAGGTCGCCGACGCAGTATCTTGCAATATCGAGATGTCTGCCCTCTTTAAAAAGGCCGGCAACCTCATGCCCTGTGACTCCTTCCTCTTTCGGACTCTTGATACCAAATGCCGTGCACCACATATGGAGGCTGAACTTCCTTCTGACTGAGCCGTAAAAGGTGAGCTGGTCAAGGAGGTCAATATGTGAAGCAGCGCTGTAACGGTTGGGCATAAGGTCTTTTGTCGGTGTTATCTTGTGGATAGCTGAACGTATCATCAGGTAAGGGGCGTCAAAACCCCTTCCGTTGAATGTGATGATGCTGTCATAGTGCCTGACAGTCTCCCAGAATTTATTAAGGATCCCGGCCTCATCATCGGCGGTATACTCGATCCCATCCTCTTTCAGCGGCTTGTGCGCAGCTCCGGGAGACTGAAAATATACAGCGCCGTTATTGGTGTCGGGGTTGAGCATTCCGATAGCTACTATCTCACCGGTGAGCGGGGAGAAGGCGAGGCCCTCTTTTGCCTCTTTTACCGCCTCTTCGGAATCGGCGTACTTAATGATATACTCCTGCGACATCTCATCCATCGCGTCAAAGTCACAGCCGATAGTCTCAATGTCAACAACGATCTTTTTGGACATAGGATTTTTTAACATCTTTTGCTAAAAGATGCAAGGTAATGTATTAATCATCATTCAAGGCACAATATTAATGTGACTCGTAAAATATATAATTGTTAAAATACAAGGCCGACAATATTGAGATGATATCATATGCGAAAACCCATTATACATATAATGTTAGTGATCATAATCGGTCTTCTTGCATATTCGAATACTTTCGATGGCACTTTTCACTATGATGATAATGAGGCTATAGTAAATAATCCTGTCATAAAGAACCTTCAATATTTTATTCATCCATCAGAAGCGAGTATCTTTAAAACACAATTTCAATACCGGAATCTCAAAGCCAGATATATCGCATACCTGACGTTTGCACTTAATTACAAATTTAACGGGCTTAATGTCACGGGATATCATGTTGTTAACCTGATGATACATCTTGCAAATGCCCTTCTGGTTTATTACCTGATGCTTTTAAGTTTTAGAACCGCATTTTTAAGCAGGTCCGGAGTAAGGGGATATTCAGGAGAGATCGCGCTTGTAACATCGCTCTTGTTTGCAGCCCATCCTATACAGACCCAGGCAGTTACATACATAGTTCAGAGGGCCGCTTCATTGTGCACAATGTTTTATCTCCTTTCCATTCTTCTGTATATAAAATGGAGATTAACTATTCCTGGCCGTGGTGTAGTGAAATATAGAGGCATTATCTTTTTATATGCTGCTTCTATAGTTTCATCGATACTTGCCATGAAGACAAAGGAGATAGCTTTTACACTTCCTTTGATGATCGCATTTTATGAGTTTATGTTTTTTGATGGAGTGATAAAAAAGAGACTGTTTTATCTCATTCCTTTCTTCCTGGCCATGGTTGTAATTCCCTTAGGCTTCATGGATGCCCGGATGCCTTTAACAGAGGGAATGGCTTCCGCTGCCAGAGATTATACAAGCATCCCGAGGGCGGACTATTTCATTACCCAGTTCAGAGTACTTGTCACATATATACGCCTGATATTTTTTCCTGTTGCACAGAACCTTGATTATAATCATCAGGTATATCATTCCTTTTTTGCGCCACAGGTGGTTTTATCATTTCTGTTCCTTTCAGCAATCTTATCTGCAGGAATATATCTTTTCTATCTTTCAAAGGCCGGGGAAAAGTCGCTGCGTCTTATAGCTTTTGGAATAATATGGTTTTTTGTAACGTTATCAGTTGAATCAAGCGTTATTCCGATACCTCATGTGATATTCGAGCACAGGCTTTATCTTGCCTCATACGGTATTTTCCTTGCGATAACGAGCGCTGTTTTTATAATTTACAGCAGGCTTGGCTCACTGCCGAAAAAGGCAGCCGCAGTCTTTATCACGGCAATAATAGCGGCATTTGCCGTGACAACATACGCAAGGAACAATGTCTGGAAGGATGAAATAAGTTTATGGAAGGATGTAATAAGTAAAAATACCGGAAGCGCTGTTGGTAACTATAACCTCGGGAAAGCCTATCAGCTCAAAGGTATGCTTGATAATGCTGTTGAGCACTATAATGCTGCAATAAGGCTTAACCCGTATCAGATAGCAGTCCACAACGAGCTTGGCAATGTTTATAAATCATTAGGCTTTATTGACCGGGCTATGGAGGAGTATCAGGCTGTGATCAGACTTAATCCTGCCGGTTCAGGGCCGCACGGCAATCAGGAGGCAAAAGACCTGGAGGCGGCCGCGCATTATAATATTGGCCTCATATACAAATCTCAGGGGCTGATCGACAATGCAGTAGAAGAATACGAGGCTGCAATCAATCTAAACCCTGTCTTTCCGGAAGCTCATAGCAATTTAGGCATTCTTTACGAATATAAAGGCCTTACAGATAAGGCCATTGAGCATTATCATGAGACGCTTAGACTGGATCCAATGGCTTACTTTACATACTATAATCTTGGAGCAGCATATCAAAGCAAGAATTTAATTGAGATGGCGGCAGAAAATTATAAAGCGGTGATAAGGATTAAGCCTGACTGGGACATCCCTCACCTGAGTCTTGGCCGGATTTATCTTCAGTCCGGCAATGTCAAAGATGCTCGTATTGAACTTGAGGAAACTATCCGTCTGAACCCGCAAAACCATGAAGCAGGATCGTTGCTTGAAACTTTAAGATAGTCTGAGCTATCCCTTGAAAAGAATGCTTATTATAAGCTAATATAATCTTCTTTTTATTTTGGATATGTGTTTCTGACCAATAATAATGTCTGGAGGAATAAAAATGGCAAAAGCAATTGAAATTCGCTGGCACGGCCGTGGCGGACAGGGCACAGTCACTGCTGCCAAGGTCCTTGCAGACGCCTGCCTCAGCGGCGGAGGATATGTTCAGGCATTTCCGGAATACGGGCCTGAGCGAGCCGGAGCCCCTATCAGGGCGTTTAACAGGATAAGCGACAATGTGATAAGGATGTACGGCCCTGTTCTTCATCCAAAGGTAGTCAGCATTGCAGACGCTACATTAATAGACGCTGTGAATGTGACAGAAGGCACGCTTGATGACGCGATTTTTCTCGTAAACACATCAAGAGATCCTAAAGAGGTCAGGGCGAAACTTAAGGTTAAAGATTCTCAGAAAGTATATACAGTTGACGCTACAAAGATAGCTGTTGACAGCTTTGGAAGACCGCTCCCGAATTCATCCATGTTAGGCGCGATATGCAAGATAACGGAAGTTGTAGGAATGGATGTGCTTCTGGAGAATGTCAAAAAGAGTTTCGGCAAGAAGTTTGCCCAGAAGATCATTGACGGCAACCTCAATGCTGCAAAGCGCGGATATGAGGAGGTAAGGGAAGGATGAGCAAGAAATTTTGGGAAATACTTCCACAGGGCGCTGTTGTATTGGAGGCCGGAAGTTCAGCTAAGTTCAAGACAGGCACATGGAGGTCGATGAGGCCGAAGTGGATAGAAGAGAACTGCATACAGTGCATGTTCTGCTGGATGTACTGCCCTGACATGTCGGTCAAGGTGAATGCGGAAGGCAAGAGAGAAGATTTTGATTATGATTACTGCAAGGGCTGCGGGATATGTGCCCTCGAATGCCCCGGTAAAAAGGGCAATAAAGCAATTGTGATGGAAGAGGAGGGCAAATAAATGGGTAAGATAGTTGCAGTTACCGGAAATGAAGCATGCGCGTATGCCCTTAAGCAGATAAATCCTGATGTATGCGCCGCATACCCTATCACACCTGCCACTGACCTTATGCAGAGGTTTTCAGGCTATGTCTCAAACGGCCAGGTGGATACAGAGCTGGTGCTCGTTGAGAGTGAGCACAGCGCAATGAGCGCCTGCATAGGCGCGGCAGCAGCAGGCGGCAGAGTTGCCACAGCCACATCATCACAGGGCCTCGCGCTTATGTGGGAGATGCTTTATATAGCAGCAGGAACAAGGCTTCCGATAGTAATGCCTCTGGTAAACAGGGCGCTTTCAGCTCCTCTGAATATTCACGGCGACCATTCTGACGGCATGGGAGCAAGGGACACAGGCTGGATCCAGATCTATTCTGAAAATGCCCAGGAGGCATATGACAATCTGGTTCAGTCTTTCAGGATCGCGGAGCACCTTGAGATCAGGGTTCCGGCTATGGTCTGTATGGATGGTTTTATCGTCAGCCACTCTATTGAGAGGGTTGAATATATTGATGATGCGGATGTAAAGAACTTTGTAGGAAAATTTCAGGCGGTGCATCCGCTGCTTGACCTGGAGCATCCGAAAAGCTACGGCCCTCTGATCCTGGCCGATCTTTATCATGAATACAAAAGGGCGCAGCATGAAGTCATGACCAAGGTTTCGGGTGTTGTTCTTGAGGTTGCGGCTGAATTTGAAAAGATGACAGGCAGAAAGTACGGCCTGTTTGAGGAATACAGGCTTGAAGATGCTGAGATAGCGATCGTTGTTATGAGCTCTGCGGCAGGAACGACCAAGGATATTATCGATCAGTACAGGGATAAGGGAGTAAAGGTAGGCCTTCTGAAGCCGAGGATGTTCAGGCCGTTCCCGTTCACTCAGGTAGCAGAGGCGCTTAAGCATGTGAAGGCGATAGCTGTCCTTGACAGGGCGGATTCATTCGGCGGATACGGGCCGTTATTTTCAGAGATCGCCGGAGCGGTCATGTCAATGGATCATAAACCTGCCATGATAAACAAGATCTTCGGACTTGGCGGAAGAGACTATCTGCCGGATCAAGCAGAGCAGGTCATTGATGAGCTTATAAAGATAGCTAAAACCGGAAAAGTTGAAGCTATTAAAGAATATATCGGGGTGAGGGAATAAGATGACAACTAAAGCACTCAAACTAAAAGAGCTTGCAAAGGGAGAGGACAGGTTCGCTCACGGCCACAGGATGTGCGCCGGCTGCGGAGCGCCGATAGTTGTAAAGCAGGTGCTTATGGCGACTGACTATCCCATTATCGCTGCAAATGCCACAGGATGCCTTGAGGTCTCCTCATGCATTCAGCAATTCACGGCATGGAAGATCCCATGGATGCATAGCGCCTTTGAAAATGCAGCAGCAACAATATCAGGTATTGAGGCGATGTACAGGTCATTGGTCAAGCAGGGTAAGCTTGAAGATAAAAATGTAAAATTCATTGCATTCGGCGGCGACGGCGGAACCTATGATATCGGTTTCCAGGCCCTTTCAGGCGCAATGGAGCGCGGCCATGACATGATGTACATATGTTATGACAACGGTGCTTACATGAATACAGGAATTCAGCGTTCGAGCGCGACACCTTTTGGAGCTGATACCACTACATGTCCGGCAGGTGATGTGATCCCCGGCAAACTCCAGCAGAGAAAAGACCTTACAAGGATAATGGCTGCGCACGGCATTCCTTATGTGGCGCAGGCGTCTCCGGCAAACTGGATGGACCTTATGAAGAAGGTGCAGAAGGCGTTTGAGATAAAGGGGCCCAAGTTCATGAATGTCATTTCACCATGCAACCGGGGCTGGCGCTCAAGGACGGATGATGCAATTATGTTGAGCAAGCTGGCTTTTGAGACTTGTTACTGGCCTCTGTTTGAGATCGAGAACGGCGTTACCAGGATAACGGCTAAACCAAAAGAGAAAAAACCTCTTGTAGATTTTCTAAAGCCTCAGGGCAGGTTTAAACATATGTTCGCTCCCGGCAATGAGTGGATGCTCAAACAGGCACAGGATTATGTTGACGCACAGTGGGAACGCCTGCAGAAAGAGGCTGTTTTCTCCGGCGGAGAAGAAAAGTAAAGATTATTCCCGAGTAGCTCAGCTGGCAGAGCAGGTGACTGTTAATCACCTTGTCGGGGGTCCGAATCCCTCCTCGGGAGCCAGAATATAATGAAAGGACTTTCGCAGAAATGCGGAAGTCCTTTTTTATTGACTTTACCTGCTAAAATATCCATATGAAAAAGAAGAATACAGCAGACCAGCCTGCAAGGAAAAACCGTCAGGGAGAAAAAATGCGCCCTATCTGCATTAACAAAGACTGCAAGATAAGAAGGGCAGGGTGTGAGGGGTCACAGGAGTGCCCGGGATATAAAGGCAAGTGACCGGTAATTAAGCCGAGAAAATCGTCTTACTTTCCTTCGCTTTTTTCTGACAATTCTTTCATAGAGACATTATCTTTCATCGCAAATATTATTCCTACAATGATCGTGAATCCCATAGAAGTGATCCATAACGCGATACCGTAACTGGCAGCAGCAGCTTTGGGGATCTTGAATATCTCATGCAAAACAAAAACACATGCTGCCTGAAAAGGCCCGAGAAATCCCGGGGCAGGGAATAAAGTGGAAAAAGCCACGAACAGGTTAAGTATCAAAAGAGATGATAACGCAGGGAGCATATCGGCAAATCCAAAAGCATGGTAGATCGGGTAGCATGTAAGCGTTATGCAGACCCATATAAGAAAAGAGAGTAAGATCGACATAAGGAAACCCTTTATGTCTTTCAAAATATTCAGCCCTTGTGTAAATGCATTCACCATTTCAACTATCTTTAATCCCCAGTTGTCAGGGAGCGGCCTGATGAATAAACGTACCGCTTTCATGGCAAGTTCGTTTTTGTGAAGAAGGAAGAACATAAACGCAAACATAAACAGCGAGAAAGCCAGGCCCATCCAGCCGAACATAACTATCTTGCTGATTATGCTGCCGGCATCAGGGCTGCTCTGCGATATGACATCAGCGTAGAAAAATGTGATGGAAAAGAGCATGAGAAGCACCATGGACATGTCAAATAACCGCTCAACGAATATTGTCGCAAAGGCGGTGCTGAAGCTTATGTCCTCCCTTTTGCCGAGCAGGTATGCCCGTATCAGCTCTCCTGCGCGTGCGGGCAGCATATTTGCCATGAAACCTATAAAAAGCGGCGAGAAGATATTTTTAACCGGCACATCTTTGATAGGCCGCAATAAATAATGCCACCTCATCGCTCTGAAGAGGTACGTTATCATGATAAGTATAACTGCGGGAATAAGGTACAGATAATTTGCTTTTGATAATTCCTCAAGGAGCGTAGAGAATTTAACGCCCTGAAATGCGTATGCAAGAGAGAGAACAATAATAACGATGCTTATAAGAAGGTGTATGTATTTTTTCTTCATGGTCTAATATAGCAGGAACAGATACGGATTGTCTTATGCGCGGACGCTGTTTTTTCGGTTATTAATAATTTCTTTGAATGCTTTTACAGCGCTATCTATATCTTTCGCAGTATTGCCAATGCCGAGCGATATCCTTATAGTGCAGTGCGCCTCTTCCTCAGTCAGCCCCATTGCCAGCAGTATGCCTGAAGGTTTTGATGAACCTGAGTGGCATGCTGAGCCTGCTGATATCGCTATCCCTTTTTTGTCGAGGGCCGTGACCATTGAAGCACCTATTAAGCGCGGCAGATTTATGCTGATGGTGTTTGGCAACCTAAGTTTCTTGTCGCCGTTCAGTTTTGCACCTGTGAAGAGTTTAATGATCTCCTTCTCAAGTTTGTCGCGAAAGGCTTTAACCTGCTTCATTTGGGGAAGGTTTTTGCATGCAAGTTCAGAAGCCATTCCAAGCCCGGCGATGTGTATTACATTTTCAGTGCCGGCTCTCAATCCGTTCTCCTGTCCACCGCCGTGTATCAACGGCTCAATGGCGATCCCTTTTCTGACATATAACGCGCCGATACCTTTCGGCCCGTAAAATTTATGTGCTGACAGCGACATAAGATCAACGCCGAGTTTTTTTACATCAACAGGTATCTTGCCTATGGCCTGTGTCGCGTCAGTATGAAAAAGCGCGCCATTTTCTTTGGCAATAGCAGCCAGTTCTTTGATCGGCTGAATGACGCCTGTCTCATTATTGGCTAACATGACAGATGCAAGGCATGTTCTCTTTGTGATCGCTGATGAGAGATCATCAGGGTTAATCCTGCCGGATCTGTCCACCTGCAGGTATGTTACCTTTACGCCGTTCTTCTCCAACCACCTGCATACATTAAGAACAGAAGGATGTTCGATGGAAGAGGTTATTATGTGGTTTTTGTTTTTGATATTTGCAGATGCTATGCTTTTTAAGACATGGTTGTTTGCCTCTGAACCGCTGCCTTCAAAGATAATATTGCCTGCTTCACAGTTCAGAAGTTTGGCAACGCTCTTCCTGGCGTTATCAACGATCTGTCTGGCTGCTATCCCTTCCATGTATGAATTGGAAGGATTGCCCGGATGATTTTTCATAACATCAAACATCGCATCACGCACCTCAGGCGCAAGCGGAGTCGTTGCGTTGTGGTCAAGGTATATTCTTTTATATATTTGCTTAGACATATTCATTTTTGGATTAAGAAGCCTTTTTAGAATAATATATAAACATTACAATGTCTATTACAGGAGAGACAGGAGAATAACAGTGAGAAGGATCGGCGTACATGTTTCCATAGCAGGCGGAGTTCATCTTTCACTTGAAAGGGCAAAGGAACTCGGCTGCAGCACGATGCAGATATTCTCTCACAACCCGAGGGGATGGGCGTTCAAGGATATTGATAAAGAAGAGGCCTCACAATTTATCCGGCTCTCTGAGGAATCAGACATAAGCTCATTCATCCACTCATCTTATCTCATTAACCTTGCCTCTCCTGACGATGAAACAAGGCGTAAGTCAATTGAACTTCTCTCTTATGAACTGCGCATGGCAGACCTGCTTGGAATAGATCATGTGGTGCTTCATCCCGGCAAGATGGTTGGCCAGGAATTAAATGTCGCTG
Organism: Thermodesulfovibrionia bacterium; assembly: GCA_030646035.1. Classification (NCBI taxonomy): domain Bacteria; kingdom Pseudomonadati; phylum Nitrospirota; class Thermodesulfovibrionia; species Thermodesulfovibrionia bacterium. Next base: position 58,417 of record JAUSMY010000058.1, read on the forward strand.
TAGAAAAAACAAAAGACGCCCTCTTGAAGGTGTATGAGAAGGCAGAGTCCAGGTCAGGGATACTCATTGAAAACACAGCCGGACAGAAGGGTGATATCTCTTCTTCCTTAGCGATGATAGCGGATGTTATTGAAGGCGCTCCTTCAGGATTGGTAAAAGGCATATGCTTTGACACATGCCACGGCTTCGCAGCTGGCTATGATATAGCTCAGGATGAAGGGCTTAGCAGGCTTGAGCAGGAGATTAAGAAATATCTTTCACCGCTGAAGGTGGAACTTATACATCTCAATGACGCAAAGCAAGGCCTATCTTCCAACATAGACAGGCATGAGCATATAGGAATGGGTGCGATAGGTATCGAGGGATTCAGGCGGTTTCTCTCCGTTCCTCTCTTTAAGAATATTCCACTGGTTTTAGAGACGCCCAAGAAAGAGGAAGATGATGATACGAGAAATCTCGATCTTGTCAGAGGGATTTTGAATGAGATAGGATAATGCAGTTAGGGTATAATCTTTATTATGAAACTCATTATTCTTGGCAGCGGCACATGCGTTCCTTCACTTAAGAGAAACGCTCCGGGCTACTTTCTTGAGGCTGAGGGCAGGCAGATATTAATTGACTGCGGAAGCGGGACACTGCTTCAGCTTGAACGGGCAGGTAAAAGCTATAAGGATATTGATGCCGTATTCATCACACACCTTCATCCCGATCACTTTAGCGACCTCATGCCTTTGATACATGCGCTCATCGCCACACCGAAATTCAAAAGAGAGAAAGAACTTCTCATCGCAGGCCAGGAAGGGTTCAAGGAATATTATGAAAACGCCTTCATTCCGATATTGCGAAGGCGTGAATTTATAAAGCTCATAGAGATCAAGTCTGAGCTTGAACTGGAACCGGTTAAGATCTTTTCAACAGAGACCATTCATATCGGGAAGAGCCTTGCATACAGATTTGAATCAGGAGGAAGGTCTGTGGTCTTCACAGGTGACGCTGACTATGATCAGGGGCTGATAGATTTTTCAAAAGATGCCGGCCTCTTGATAGCAGACTGCTCTTTTCCTCATTCATTGAAAATGAAAGGGCATCTCTCTGCAAAAGAATGCGGGCTTGTCGCACAGGCTGCCGGAGTTAAGAGGCTTATCTTGTCGCATATCTATCCCTCTGATGTATCTGATAATGAAAGAGTTAAAGAGGCGCAGGATGTATTTGACGGCAAAGTTGAACTTGCCGAAGATTTGATGGAAGTCGAGATTTGAAGAATTATCCAAAAGGCTTTAACATATAATCCATGAAGATATTCTATTCTCCCAAATGCCTGAAGTACTCCTCTCCCGGCCATCCTGAGTCACCTGCCCGCGTCAACTCCACGCACCGGTTTCTTGCAGATAAGGGATACAGCTTTGCAGAGCCTTCGCCATGTTCTGATGATGATATACTTCTTGCGCACTCTCCTGAGCTTCTTGCGAGAGTGAGGGGAGGCAGTTTTTATGACCTTGATACTCCATCGCTGCCGAATATCTTTGAGTATGCAAGATTGTCTGCCGGAAGCGCGATTGCGGCGGCGATGCACTGCCTCAGCGGTGAGAAGGCTTTCTCTCTGATGCGACCTCCCGGCCATCATGCGACAAAAAATGATCTCGGCGGCTTCTGCTACTTCAACAACATAGCCATCGCTTCATTAAGGGCTAAAGAGAAAGTGAGTAAAGTCGCGATAATTGATTTTGACTGCCATCACGGAAACGGAACTGAGGATATCTTTCTCGGTAAAAAAGATTTTCTCTATCTCTCTCTTCATCAGAGCCCGCTCTATCCCGGCACCGGGCTTCAGAGCAGGGACAACTGCATCAACATCCCTCTGCCTGCGGATACCACTCCTGAAGAATATCTATACGCTTTCAAGGAAGGGCTTGACGAGGTCAGCAGGTTTGATCCTGATATGCTTGCGGTCTCTGCCGGTTTTGACTCTTACAGGCTTGATCCCATAACCAATCTATCTCTTGAAAAAGAGACGTACAGAACCATAGGGGAGATGATCGCAGGTTTGGATAAGCCGACTTTCTCTATTCTTGAAGGCGGCTACAGCAAAGAGCTTGCTGACTGTGTCTATCAGTATTTGATTGGGCTTGAAGGGTAGAGAATAATACACAGGTTTCAGGAGGTGCGTTAATTGTCTGAAGGAATCGCATGGGGGAAAAGTATAAGCGTTGCTGTTGAGTCGGCGGAAAAGGAAGGGAAGCTGATATTCATTGATTTTTTCAGCCCCACGTGAGGCGCCTGCCAGAGAATGGAGACAGGTACGTTTCCAGACAAAGCGCTTCAGGATTATTTAGAGAAGAACTTTATTTCTGTAAAGTTTGAGACGGGAATTGATGCGGAGCAGTTTCTCCAGTTCGATGTGAAGGGAACGCCTGCATTTATAGTCCTTGATTCAAAAGGCGATGAGATATACAGGAAGATAGGCTTTTTTGAACCGGGGCAGCTCATGGAACAGCTTGAGAAGTCCCGTGAGAAATTCACTCACCATCATCATTGATACCGCGGAAAAGATTCCCCGCCCTTTTGGGGCGGGGAGGTTTGTCTTAAATTAGAACTTCACCTTTGGCACAGCTCCTTCGCCCTCAGGCAGCTCATAATACTCCGCATTTGTTACACCCGCAAGCCCTGCAAAGAACCTGCCGAAGAATGTCCTGATATATGTATTCAGCAGCTGCACGGCTTCGTTATATCTCATTCTCTCCACGGCTATCCTGTTTTCTGTTCCCTCAAGGCTGTCCTGCAGTTTCATGAAGTTCTCATTCGCCTTAAGCTGCGGATACTGCTCGTTCAGCATAAGAAGCCTTGAGAGTACACCCTCAAGCTGGTTTGATGCGTTGATCTTCTCCTTAACAGAGCCGGCGCTGAAATATTTTGTCCTTGCATCAGCGATATGTTCAAAGAGCTCTTTTTCATGAGTTGCGTATCCCTTGACAGTTTCAACAAGGTTCGGGATGAGGTCATACCTTCTCTTCAACTGGTTCTCTACCTGCGCCCAGCTACCCTTAACATTTTCATCCATCGCGATAGCGTTGTTATATCCTCCGATGATCCATTTTGCCATCATGATGCCTATAACAACTATTACGCCGACAACAATAAGTGTGATCTTTAAACCTTTTGACATGATAAACCTCCTTTAGTGATTATTATATAAAATAACTTCTAACTGTCAACATTAATCTTTACCATCCACCTGATGCTCCGCCTCCGCCGAAACCTCCACCACCTCCGCCGCCAAAGCCGCCTCCTCCGCCGAAACCGCCTCCGCTTCTTCTTCCACCGCCCATCATGCTCATCATAATAAAAAGCATCATCATGCGTGGATGTTTTATGAACATATATATCATGAAACAGAAAAAGATTATTAAGAAGATAAGGTTTATGAGTGAAGGCTTGCCTGTTCTTCCGCTTCTGTTAGCCACAGGTGACTGTATGCTCGGCATACCTGTGATCTCAACTTTTGCATCTCTGGATATTTCGCTGATCACCGCAAGTGCCGCCGTAAGTATTCCTGTTGAATAATCGCCTTTCTTAAAGTAAGGCACCAGGTACTCTCTTCCGACAGAGCCGACAAGGCTGTCAGGAAGAACACCCTCAAGGCCGTAGCCGACCTCTATCCGGTATTTCCTGTCCTGAAGCGCTATGAGAAACAGCACCCCATTATCTTTATCCTTCTGCCCGAGCTTCCATTTGTTATGCGCTATATTCAGAGAGAAATCCTCAAGCGACGCCCCCTCAAGGCTGTTGATAGTAAGCACTACCATCTGGGCTGTGGTCTTTTGCTCAAGCTCCTTGAGAAACATGTTAAGGCTCGTCTCTGCGTTATCATCAATGATGCCTGCGAGATCCACCACATAATTTGCAGGGGCGTCAGGGATATTCACTTCTGCCCGTACAGTCATCGGAGAGAAACAGAACAGGACGGATAGAAGTATTAAGAAAGACTTAAACAATGGCCGCATCAATTATCCTTCCCAGCTCTTCAGTGGCTTTGTAGTAGTCTTTAAATATTGCATTCAATTCCTCAGACGAATGTTTTGCCTTCTCATGTTTTTCAGCAAGGACCTTTGCAAATATATCAGTATTGATCCCGGATGCATCTGCAAGTGACCTGATGACAGAGCTTTGTTTTACAGGCGCTTCTTTACCGAGCAAAACTATGATCCCCCGAAAGAGAGGGATGTACCCGGTGATCGAGTCGGCGAGTCCTTCTGCAAGAAGCTTTTTGTCACCTTGAGATGATATATAACCCTGCCTCAGCCAGATGAGCTTTGATTTGATCTCTCTTTCACATTGATGCCTTAAGTCGTTCAGGCTGATCTCCAGGTCTTTCAGGATATCTGTGCCAAAGACATTCTGGTGAATAAGTTTGAAATTCAGAAATTCAATAGGGAAAACGTCCAAAGATGATTCTATATAAAAAGGGGTCATGATAAGCGGGGCGGCAACCTTGTGCTTGCCGTATTTTTTGCCAAGCGGCGCGATCAGCTCAAGAAACTTCAGGTCCATCTCTTTCAGCACGAAGATGGAGTTGACATCTGATCTCTTCTGGTCAAAATCATCTGTAATGGCAGTTCCTGTCACATAGATGGAATGTATCATATCCTGATAACCGGCTAATATCTCATTAAGGAACGGCTTTATTCTTTCCGCAGCTGTTTCATTGAGTTTTGATAAATTGATAGCAGACATATGATATATCCTCCCGGAATGGTCCTAAAACTGATTTTAATTACTAACCTATCATAAACATACAGTCAATTCAATGACTGACAGGCAATTTACTCAGGCTTTCATTATAGCTTTTATCGCGGTAATTATGGGCATCATCACAGGGGTTGCATTTATCCAGCCTGTAATCAGATACTAATGATATGACAATAACTGCTTCGCGCAAGATGATGATCTTTTTCTTGGCTTTTTTGTTTATTGCCGTATCATGTGCCACTACAGGCAAAAGGAGTGAGCTTGAAGAGATGGTACAGCCGCATCGTTCCTATGAAGCGTGTTTTGAACTGAAGAAGGGCGAGGCGCTGGAATATTCCTTCACATCCTCCCGTCCGCTTGATTTTAATATTCACTATCATGCGATTGACGGGCTGCACTATCCTGTCAACGAAAAGAATATCAGGTCGCGTAAGGGCACATTAGTGTGCGATGAACAGAAATATTACACTGAGGACCAGGAGGCGTTCTGCATGATGTGGGAGAACCATGAAGATGCTTTTATAAGTCTTAAGCTTCAATACGGCATTACCGGCAGAGAATGATTTTTTCACCATTTGCATCTCTCTGCACCGTGGGTTTTTTTGCAAGGTTCTCCTATGCGCTTGCAAGAAGCCCTGTGCTCCCGCTCTTTGCGCTTTATCTCGGCGCGGGGCCTGAGGCTATCGGTTTTGTTGTCGGCATATCAACTGTGACAGGGATCTTTTTCAAGCTGCCTTCCGGCGCGTTGTCTGATGTGATAGGAAGAAGAAAGACGATGCTTATCGGCATTCTCGTCTTTGCCGTTATGCCGTTTGCCTATCTTTTCGTGACGGATTATTCTCTCTTGGTTTTGGTAAGGTTTGTTCACGGCCTCGCAACTGCGATATACGGGCCTGTATCAATGGCGGTTGTCGCGGACACGGCAGGCACAAGAAAAGGAGAGATGCTTTCATGGTTCTCTTCTGTAACTATCATAGGGAACCTTCTTGGCGCGCCTGTCGGGGGATTTATACTTCACAGCACAGCAGGTGCTTCAGGGCCTGCGATCGCCGATTTTCACATGGCCTACCTGGTAAGTGGTTTTGCCGGAATGATGTCTCTCATCCTTGCGCTGAGATTGCTAACCGAAAAAGAGGCTGTTGAAAAAGGGAAAGGTTTAAAGGAATCATTCAGTAGGTTTACATCCGGCATCAAAGAGGTGATAAGCGATAAAAGGGTTGTGCTCACATCAAATATGGAAGGCTTGCAGAATCTGACTGTCGGCGCACTGGAGGCTTTCCTGCCGATCTACGCTGTGACGGTTGCAGGGCTCAATGAATTTCAGGCTGGCCTGCTCTGGGGAATACAGGTGCTTGTCACGATCCTGTCCAAACCCATTATGGGAAGGACATCTGACAGATACGGCAGAAAACCGCTGATAGTTGCAGGTATGATATTATGTGCAATATCTTTCGGGTCGATCCCAATGCTGAAAAGTTTTTATCCCCTCATGCTTGCCGCAATAGTGTTTGGTTTTGGAGAGGCGTTTGTTACATCATCATCAGCCGCGTTTATCGCTGATATATGCAAGGAAAAACATTTTGGAACTGCGATGGGCGTATTCGGGACATTGTTTGACATCGGCCATGCAGCCGGGCCGATCCTCGCGGGTATTCTCATAGCAAGGCTCGATTACCTTTATTCATTCTGGATAATGTCTGCCTTGCTTGTAATGTCGATCCCTGTATTTATCATGAACGTGAAGGAGGATAGGCCTTGAAGGATACATCTAAACGCCGTGTGGTAGTTATCGGCGCAGGCGCTGCCGGCCTGATGGCTGCGGGACAGGCTGCAATTGCCGGCGCTGAGACGCTGCTTTTTGAGAGCATGAGAAGCCCCGGCAGAAAGCTGCGAATAAGCGGGAAGGGGCGCTGCAACCTGACGAATACTGCTTCTCAGTCTGAGTTCATATCTCATTTCAACAGGAATGGCCGTTTTCTTAGGCAGGCATTCTCGAAATTTTTTTCACCCGAGCTCTTAGCTTTTTTTAACGAGCTTGGTATTGAAACAGTGATCGAGCGCGGAGGACGTGTATTCCCTGCAAGCGGCCAGGCGCAGGATATCGTGGACGCGCTTACACGCTGGGCAGTTGGATGCGGGGTGAAGATAATTAACTCTTCACCTGTAAGGAAACTGGTTTTTGAAGACGGCAATCTCACAGGAGTGGAAACAGCAGGTATGCAGGGACTTGATGGCAAGACTTCTAAAAGCAAGGTTTACATTTCAGATGCTGTGATAATCGCAACAGGCGGCATATCATATCCAGGCACAGGTTCAACCGGGGACGGTTACAAGTTTGCGGAATCCGCAGGGCATAAGATAATCCCGCTCCGGCCTGCTCTTGTTCCTCTTCAGACATCAGGAGATATCGCTCAAAGGATGCAGGGCCTTAGTCTTAAGAACGTTACAGTGCGCACCTACATTAACGGTAAGAAAGAGGTAGATAATTTTGGAGAGATGTTATTCACGCATTTCGGCGTTTCAGGCCCTGTAATATTATCCATGAGCGGTAGAGTCGTGGATGCTATTCTTAATAAGGATAAGGTCTCTTTATCAATTGACCTGAAGCCTGCGCTTGATGAGGAGAAGCTGGATGCACGACTTTTGCGTGACCTTAATGAGCACGGCAAACAGAAATACAAGACCATGCTCAAAGAACTTTTGCCTGCTAAAATGATCCCAGTCTGCACTGACCTGACAGGCATATCTCCTGACAAGACGTGCCATCAAATAACGGCAGATGAGCGGAAGAGGCTGAAGTTATGGCTGAAGGATCTCCGCCTTGAGATAAATGGCTACCGGCCTGTTGAAGAGGCTATCGTCACTGCGGGCGGTGTTGATATAAAGGAAGTGGATCCCCGGACGATGTGCTCAAAGCTGGTGAATGGTCTTTATTTTGCAGGCGAGGTGCTGGATATAAATGCGGACACAGGAGGCTATAATCTTCAGGCGGCGTTTTCAACCGGCTGGTTAGCCGGACGGTCTGCTGCAGGGTAGGAGTGGATTTTATTTTTGGCAGCGCTTAAAATAAAGCATAAGATGCAGTTTACAAAAGGAGGATAAGATATGGGATGCGGATGTGGTTCAGGTTCTTGCGACTCTAAAAAAGAGAAGAAGACAGTAAAGACAAAAAAGACTGAAAAGACCAAGAAATAGGCTGAAAATAAAAGGCCTTGCTTTGATAAAGGGATTGCAAATTCTTTTACAGGTCAAGGCCTTTATATTTTCCTACTACTGCATAAGGAGCATCAGATGTCTCATAAGAAAATATTTTCATCAGACAGGGCGCCGAAACCAAAAGGGCCGTATTCACAGGCGGTCATTCACAATGACTTAATGTATCTCTCCGGACAGATACCCATAGATCTTGAAACAGGTTTGATGGTCAGGGGAACTATTGAGGATGAGACCCATGCGGTTCTCAAAAACATGAAAGTCATTGTGGAAGATGCAGGCGCAGAAATGAAGGACATAATTAAAGTGACATGCTATCTTGCAGATATGGATGATTTTCAGAGGTTTAATAGTGTATACAGGGAGTATTTTGATATTGAGCCGCCCGCAAGGAGCACTATTCAGGCAGGCAGACTTCCTATGGATGTAACTGTAGAAATAGACGCGATCGTCGCATTGCCGGATAAACCTTAGTAATACAGTGGATGCGGCTGGAAAACCTTTACAAAGCGATGGGAATTTTAATTATGCCTCAGGGGAGAAGTAACGATTAAGAAAGCTCAAAAAATCAGTTATGCTTTTTTGCAATTTTCTAAGGTATCGCTGTAAAGCTTTTCCAGCCGCATCCACTTTTCTTTTGATAATTTTATGAATAATATCGCTATTACATTGGGTGACCCGGGAGGTATCGGGCCTGAGATAATCGTAAAGGCGATCTCCGGCGGTGAGATAAGTCAAAACTGTAATCCTCTTGTAATAGGGTCAGCAAAGATAATCAAGGAAGCTGTGAGGCTTACGAATTCCTCTTTTGAGGTCATAAATATTTCAGGCCCTGCTGATTCATCTCCTTCCAAAGGGAAGATAGAGGTCATTGATATCAACTCCGGCGAGGCCTTCATAAAGGGATTCTCTTCTGCAGAGGGCGGGCGGGCGGCTGTCAGATCCATAAAAAAGGCTGTTGAGCTTGCGCTGAAGAATGAAGTCTCTGCGATTGTAACAGCTCCGATATCCAAAGAATCCCTGAGGATGGCCGGTTATAAATGGCCCGGACACACTGAGCTTCTGGCTGAACTTACAGGAGTAGATGATTTCGCAATGATGTTCGTTTCGGAGAAGCTTAAGATCGTGCTGTGCACAATTCATATTCCATTAAGGGATGTGCCTGATACTATAAACAAGGATCTGGTGTACAGGGCCATCAGGCATGCTGTAAAGGCTGCATCCATTCTCGGCATTTATAAACCTGTGATCGGTGTAGCAGGCCTGAACCCCCATGCAGGAGAATCAGGCCTGTTCGGCAATGAGGAGAGAGACGCCATAATCCCTGCGATCGAGGATGCATCTGCTGATGATATGTATGTTTCAGGGCCGTACCCCCCTGATGTTATTTTTCATAAAGCGTATAACGGGGATTTTGATATTGTAGTCTGCATGTATCACGACCAGGGGCTCATACCTTTTAAGATGCTTGCGTTTGATACCGGGATAAATGTTACATTAGGGCTGCCGTTCATCAGGACCTCGCCTGATCATGGGACTGCTTTTGATATAGCATGGCAGAATAAAGCTAATCCCTCAAGCATGATCGAGGCTATAAAACTTGCATCTAAAATAGATTTGAAAATTGATAGATAGGAATTAAAAGTTATGGATTTTGTCTTAGCTACAAAGAACAGGAAGAAGATCAGGGAGATGAAGGAGATCCTGAGCCTGGCGGATACTTCTTCTCAGATATATACGCTTGATGATTTTCCCGAGTATGGAGACGTGGTGGAAGACGGTGATACGTTTGAGGCTAACGCTCTAAAAAAGGCGGAGTTTATCGCTGAAAGAACAGGGATGGCTGCTATTGCTGATGATTCAGGGATTGAGATTGACGCTTTAAATGGAGCGCCCGGTATTTATTCAGCACGTTATGCCGGAGAGCCGGCAGACGACACAGCCAATAACAGAAAGCTTCTTGATGAGCTTAAAGATGTTCCTGATGAAAAGCGCGGCGCCAAGTTTGTCTGCTGTATCGCGCTTGCTTCTAATGATGGCGTCAGGACATTTACCGGATATATAAAAGGAAAGATCGGCAGAGAGAATAAGGGGCACAACGGTTTCGGATATGATCCTCTATTCTTTCCTGAAGGCCATAAACGGACATTCGCAGAGATGGATGATACGGAGAAGAACGTTATCAGTCACAGGGCGATGGCGCTCAGGGAACTTCAGAATTATTTGGAACAGATAAAAAACGCAAAGGCAAAGACAGATAAAAAATAACCGGAGGTATTTGCATGGAGATAGATATAAGTATAGGCAAGCAGTCTTTTTCTGTAGATGTAGAGAATCCATTTAAGTTCGATGCGGTTAAAGATACCAGGAATATTATTGATTTCGGCTCGAAACACGGGGTGGATCTCTCTGCCCTTGATATTGAGCAGCTCATTCCGAGGATGATAAGGGGCGTTGCAGGTTGTGAAAGTGGATGCCCTTCTGATGCGAAGAGCCTTGTAAGTGACGGGTTCGGGAGTTTTAACCTTTCATATATTGAGGGCGGCATACTTTCTGCTGTTCAGACACTTGATGGCAATAAAGAGGTAAGCGTAAAAATATTTCCTGATTTTGATTAGTTTTTTTATTCTTGCCTTTTTACAGGAGAGGCGAGAATGAAAAATGATTAACTCTTTAATTTGGCTTTTAACAGTTGTTATGTATCTTCCCTCCTTTATTATCCTGTATTCAGGCAGAACCAACTGGGCGTTAGAGGATTACTCTCATATCTATTTTATTCTTCCGATATCCCTTTTTCTTGTATGGCAAAAACGCGAAGTGCTTAAAAGTCTCTTTCAAAAAGAGGATGATAGCGCAGTCCGGGTATTTCTCAGTTTTATCTTTCTTCTTGGCGGGATACTCTTATTTATCTTCGGGTGGCGGAATGCTTACGATCTTATCTACATCTTCTCGCTGATCCCTGTTTTATTCGGTTTGACCGGCTATCTCTACGGCAGCAAGGTTTTAAAGGCGTTATCTTTTCCTATCCTGTATTTTTTATTCCTTGTGCCGCCGCCTCCAGCGATACTTGACAGCGTAACGCTTCCGATGAGGTATGGTGTATCTTTTGCAGCAGAAAAGATACTCTCTCTTTTCACTTATCCGGTTACAAGGGAGGGCTTACTGCTTTCAATAGGATACAGTGAAATATTTATGGCTCCTGCCTGCAGCGGTTTTCGTTCTCTTGTCACAATGTCAGCGCTTTCGCTTCCATATATTTATTTAATAAAGGGAAGATTATTAAATAAGGCCATTCTTGCGATATCTGTCATCCCCCTTGCGCTTATTGGAAACCTTATCCGTGTCATTACGATAAGCCTGATCACTTTTTATTTCGGGACTGAAGCAGGGCAGGGCTTTCTGCACAACTTCAGCGGGATACTTATCTTCATGGTCACAATTCTGGGGCTGACAGGTATTGAGAGTTTGATGGACAGGTTCACATCAGGAAAACCTGAGATAACAGAGGCCAAATATGAATAGAAATACAAGGTTCATTTTAGTAACTTTTTTACTTACAGCATCCATATTGTTCAGCTTCACTTTTCCCAATAAGGCCACATACGAGGGCGCAAGGCTTATCGCCGGCCTTGAGATGCCGGATGCATTTGCTGGCTGGAAAGGAGTTGATATGTCAGAGCAGTTCAGGGCAAACCTGCAGGGTGCGGGATATGAATTCATAAGTGAATCCCTTGCGTACCGGTATTCTGATATAGATGAAAGGAGCCTTCTCTTCTTAATCATTAACGCGAGGGACTTTCACTATCCCAATGCCTGCCTAACGAGCTCAGGCATTGAAGTGAAAGAAATGGACAATACCGAACTAAATGCCTCAGGCCGTATCATAAGCGCATATACACTTTTAACTGATGATTTCAGTGAACGCGATAAGACCCTTATCCTCTACTGGATAGTGATAGATAAGAAGCTCGTAACCAACTGGGCCGAGCAGAAGGTGAAGCAGCTTTACTTTTCTCTATTTGATAAAAATAACGTAGGGCTTCTTGTCCGGCTTGATATCCCGGTAGAAGGCGATGATTATGAGCAGGGCCTTGCACTTGCACATATACTTGTTAATGACCTGAGCGGCGCCATGTCTGATGAAGAGGCGGATCATATATTCGGAAAGAATAATTAGTTGATAACCCTGAAAGTTTCAGATATGATTTCTTCATGATAATCGGCGTTCCAAAAGAGATAAAGGAAGAAGAGCACAGGGTTGCGGTAACACCCTCAGGCGTAAGCGAGCTGAAAAATAGCGGGCACCATATACTGATCGAGAGGGCCGCCGGGGAGGGCAGCGGTTTCTCTGATATTGAATATGAGAATGCCGGGGCTGTGATCATCGGCAAGTCTGAACTCTTTAATGATGCGGACCTTATACTCAAGGTAAAGGAACCCCTGCCTTCAGAATATAATTTCTTTCGCAAAGGGCAGGCCCTCTTCACATACCTTCATCTTGCTCCAAACCCTGATCTGATAGATTTTCTATTGAGCAGCAGGATAACCGGATTGGCATATGAAACGCTTGAGGTTGAAGGCAGATTGCCTTTGCTTAAGCCGATGAGCGAGATAGCAGGCAAGATGGCTCCTGTTGTCGCGGCCTTTTTTCTTCAGAAGGTTCACGGCGGAGAGGGCGTTCTCATGTCAGGTGTCGAGGGCGCGACTTGCGCAAAGGTGCTGATCCTCGGCGCAGGCAATGTCGGCATGAGCGCGCTCAAGGTCGCGTACGGCATGGGCTCTGAGGTTGCTGTAATTAATAAGGGCTCTCTTAAACTTGAGCAGATCGACAGGCTGTTTGAGGGCAGGGTAAAAACACTTCATTCTACTGATGAAAATATCAGAGTAGAAGTCATGAAAGCAGACGTAGTTATCGGGGCTGTCCTTGTCACAGGCGCAAAGGCGCCCAAATTGATATCGAGGGAACTTGTTTCAAATATGAAAAAGGGAGCTGTTATTGTAGATGTGGCTGTTGATCAGGGTGGTTGCGCAGAGACGACAAGGCCAACAACACATACCGATCCAGTCTATACTGTTGACGGGGTCATCCATTATGCTGTCGCCAACATGCCCGGTGCTTATCCGAGGACATCTACTCAGGCACTGACAAATAAGACTATTGAATATGTGAAGATACTTGCGGATATGGGGATAGAGCGAGCCATTGAAGAGAATGCAGCATTAAAGAGCGCGTTGAATACTTATCAGGGAAGAATCATACATAAGGCTGTCATACATACGAAATAAATATCTGGTCCTTCTTTGTCTTTCTCGTCTTTGGTACAACTGAGATTCTGGTACGCTGCATCTGACATATGCGTTTTAGCCGTTTGAAGGATAACGACCGAATCAATCTATGGCGTTAGAGATTGCTAAGCTTTCTTATTAAAAAGAGAGCAACACTATCTGAAATACAAATAATATCATTATAAAAAAATAATTGCGTTTTATCGAATCATGTGATAATTATTTGTTATTAAAAGGTTCACAGTTTATTCATGGAATTAATTTGTATTTTAAAAAAACATTAAAAGGAGGGGAAATGTTTAAAAAAGCATGGAAGTGTAATATTTTTATTTTGTGTTTGTTGATTGTCTGCTCTGTTGTTACTCTTGGAGGCAGTGAGGTTTTTTCAGCATCCGATTTATCCCAAAAGGTCTTCTTTGTATCGAACCGTGACGGGAATGATGAAATCTACACAATGGATGCCGACGGCTCCAACCAGACAAGACTGACAAATACTCCGGGCGGAGATTTTGAACCTAATCTGTCTCCTGACGGAAGCAGGATTGTATTTACCTCAAACCGCAATGTGCACTGGGACATCTATATGATGAACGCAGACGGCTCAGACCAGGTAAGCCTGACAAACCATCCGGCCAAGTTTGAATGCGGGCCTTCATGGTCTCCTGATGGGAAAAAGGTTACATTTCTCTCAAACCGGGAGGGAAATGCGGAAGTCTATGTAATAAATGCAGACGGGTCAAATCCTGTAAACATTTCAAAGAACCCGGGATGGGACGGCGAACCTTCATGGTCCAGAGACGGGACAAAGATCGCCTTTACGTCCAAACGTGACGGGGTCGAAGAGATCTATGTGATGAATGCCGACGGTTCAAACCAGGTCAGGCTTACAAATAATCAGACAAAAGATGTTCTCGCATCATGGTCTCCTGACGGGGCAAAGATCGCCTTTACATCAGACAATGACGGCAATGAAGAGATCTATGTAATGAATGCCGACGGTTCAAACCGGGTCAGGCTTACAAATAATGCGGCAAGGGACTACAGGCCTTCCTGGTCACGTGACGGGAGTAAAATTGCTTTTGCATCAGCTCGTGATGGAGGCATGGAAGCATTTATAATGGATGCAGACGGCTCAAACCAGACAAGGCTTACAAACAATCCGGCATGGGACTATGAGCCTGCCTGGTCACGTTAAGATACATTCAGTGAAGATGTTGTAATCTCTCTTTCAGTCACCGGCTAATCAGCAGTGGCTGAAGTGAACGATATTGAGACGGTGAGAGCAGAGATGTGAAATCCTGCTTCACCGTCTTTCTGTATCCTTGCAAGTCCTGTCTATGGTTAATGTCGTTTTCATATGTACTAATATGTGCTAACGATATGGGCATGTCAAGCTATTTCTTTGAACTAGAATGTTCAAGGTAACCGATGCTGCGCAGCTTTATTGCGCAGCGTCCGATTGACTTAGACACGAAGCCACGAACGCGAAAGAGCAGGGAAGGTTTTGAGCAGAGCCTGCATCTTGTGGGCATAGGTCGGTTTTGATTTTCTTCTATATAGAATAAACGGAAGGCATATAACAAACGTATCTGCCAACGAGGTGTAGAAAAATATTTCGATCTCTTTCTTATGAATAACCTTCGCCTCAATTAGTTTCGCAAGGTGCTCATATTTATTCAAAATGTGTTTCGTTTTTTTGATGCTTTCTTTGTTATCCTCAATGAATTGTTCGTCGACGTCATCAAACTCTACCCCTACTCGTTGCAACAGGTAGTCCTTAATCAGCTCATCAGCTAAGTCGGCCAACTCAGGTATTCGTTGCTCAGCCTCGTCACTAGTACTGGTTGAAGTTATTTGCCGAAAGCGAGATTGCCAGACTAATGCAACATCGTTTTTCGTTGCCAGAATATCGTCTCCATGGAAGTCCTCGTAGAGATCGCAAAAAAACTCATACTGTGTTTTTCTCTTCGCAATCCTAATAGACGCTAATGCGATCCAGGCCGACATAATCGCTCCTAAAACCGCTATGGTTTTGATCGCGATGTCGAAGACCTGGTAGTTCTCTCTGATGTAACAAATCCAGCTACTCATATCCCCTCCATCGCTAAGTCGCCTAACAATTAATATACAGCCAGCCGTATTTTTTGGAATAAGAAAAGTATAGTTATATGAGTAGGAAAAATACAAGCAAAAAATAGAGTGGTGTGGTTAATTGATTTCGGACAAGCCAACAGTAGGCTGGCCAGAAGTAGGTGCTTTAAGCAACGGAGTCGCCGGAATGACAATGGCATTGTAAAACCTCCCCTTGCCCCTCCTTGTTAAAGAGGGGAAAAGGACACTACAGCTTCTTTGCGTACTTATCAAAAAGCATCAACCCTTCAAGATGCTCGTCTGTGAAGTCGTATGATATGCCGTTCCAGTAGGTTATCAGTTTTTTTTCGCTCAGCAGTTTATTCATTGGCGCTTTTTCAGCAAGCAGGGAAAGGTTTTTTGGAATATACTTTTTTGCGGCGATAAGGTCTTCGGAGAGTTTTTTGATAAGTTCTTTCTTCTCAGCGAGCGAATCTTTCCTGGCTATCCAGAGCGCGAATACGAACGGCAGTCCGGTATGTTTGTGCCACAGGCCTCCGAGGTCGAATATGTTTCCTGTGAACTCCTGTGCCTCTCTCATCGCCTCATCGCCGATAAGCAGTGTCGCGTCAGCATTCTCAAGATTCTCTTCAGCAGAAACGCCTTCAGTGACCGTGAAAGTGCAGTTCATGGAGAGAAATTGCTTCATGATTATCTTCAAAAGGACGACCGAGGTCTCAGAGTGTGAGGATACGGATATGTTCTTGCCTTCAAGAGATTCCAATGCATAATGTGAAAAAAGGAATATGCTTCCGACAGATCCGGTCGCGCTTATTGATGTCCAGGGGATGATGGAGTATTTATCTTTATGTCTCAGATACTCTATTGATGATGAAGGGCTTACATCTATCTCGCCGTCACGGAGCATCCTGTTGAGCTGTGAAGGCACGCCTTCAGTGAATGTGTACTCAGGACGCCTGCATTCGTTCTCCAGATAATAGAAGATGGGGAATAGGTTGGTGAAAGGTATCTTGCCGATTCTGAGATTATTGGTCTTCAAAATATCTTATCCTTTTATTACGCCGAGCGGCCTGAGCTTTGCGACTTTTTTTGAGAACCCTGCTCTATGCACGACATCCACGACATTTGAAATATCTTTATACGCCTCAGGCATCTCTTCCGCGAGTGTGCCTCTGCCTGTATATCTGACGGCCACGCCTGCATCTTCCATCTCTTGTCTTATAGACCTGCCTTTTGCCTGTTTCATCGCCTGATGCCTTGAGAGCAGCCTGCCTGCGCCGTGGCATGTGGAGCCGAAGGATTCTCTCATCCCTGTTTCAGTCCCGATGAGAACATATGAAGCCCTGCCCATGTCACCGGGAATTATAACAGGTTGGCCGATCTCTTTGTAAGCGTCAGGAAGTTCAGGATGCCCCGGCGGGAACGCTCTTGTAGCGCCTTTGCGGTGAACCACGACCTTCATCTTCCTGCCGTCAATAATATGCTCTTCAACCTTTGCGATATTATGCGCGACATCATATAAAAGGCTCATGCCTGCTTTGTTTGGCCCGATGCCCAGCACCTCCATGAAGGCCTCTCTTACCCAGTGCGTAATATACTGCCTGTTCGCCCATGCATAGTTTGCCGCAGCCTTCATCGCTGCAAGATACTCTTTCGCCTCGGGGCTGCTGTACGGCGCGCAGGCAAGCTCTATGTCAGGCAGGTCTATCTTATATTTACGAGCTGCCTTCTGCATCACATTAAGAAAGTCTGTGCAGACCTGATGCCCGAAACCTCTTGAGCCGGTATGTATCATGACCGTTATCTGATCTTTATAGAGGCCGAAGCTGTTTGCAATGCCTTCATCAAATATCTCATCAACATACTGTATCTCGGCAAAGTGATTGCCTGAGCCGAGTGTGCCTAACTGCGCGCTTCCCCTCTCGTAAGCCTTATCGCTTACAATATCCGGGTCTGCGCCTTCCATGCATCCGCCTGATTCTGTATGTTCAAGGTCTTCGCTGCTTCCAAAACCCTGCTCAACCACCCACTGCGCGCCTTGAAGCAGAACCTTTCGATGCTCTTTTGATTTAAGTTTGAGCTTACCTTTTGAACCTACGCCTGTCGGTATGTCCCTGAACAAGACCTCCACGAGGTCTCTGGCCTTTGGAATAACCTCGTCTTTGTGCAGGTTACTCCTCAGGAGCCTGACTCCTCAATTTATGTCGTAGCCGACACCGCCCGGGGATATTATCCCTTCCTTCAGGTCAAATGCCGCTACGCCGCCGATAGTGAAGCCGTAGCCCCTGTGTATGTCAGGCATCGCAAGCGCCGCGCCGACGATTCCGGGAAGGGAGGCCACATTCGCGACCTGTTCGATTGATTCCTTATCAAGACTTTTTTCCAGCGCCCTGTCCACATAGATGATGCCGTTTGTCCTCATGCCTGTTTTGTAGCCTTGAGGTATCTCTAACTTTGTATCATCAATCCTGCGAAGACCTTCCATAACCATTACCTCCTGTCAAGATAATTAGAGATTAAAGCATTCCGGCTCTTTTGTCGAGTGATGCGATGTTGCCGATGCCCTGCTTTTTCCATGTTGAATTGGTTACTATATTTAACATTATGAATAGAATGTTTTTATTTATGCAGGCCTTATTGCTTTTATGCGGAGCATCTCTGTCATGCTCTTTTAACTCCAATAAAGCGCCTGATGAAAAAATAAAAGTTGCTGAAGGATACAGCTGGGAGGTCTATGCTGAAGGACTTAAGAGTGTGGACAATCTTGCAAAGACACCTGACGGTTTATTGTTTGCCACACTTGAACTGAACTCTCCTGACGGAGAACTGATAATGATAGACCGCGACGGCAAGGCGACATCTGTCATGAAAGGGCTGAACCGGCCGGACGGGCTTCGCGCAAGAGGATTTAAATTATACATCCTTGAAGAGTCACGCAGCGGCAGGGTAATTGAATATGATGTCAAGGCATTTAAACACAGAGTAATGGCTGAATTCGACAATCTTGAAGGCATAGCAGTTATCTCTGATGAAGAGATCGTCATAGCTGAAGACAAAAAAGAAGGCAGGCTTATCAAGCTGTCACTTTCAGGAGATAGAACGGTTCTGTGGGAGGGGCTGAGTAACCCGGAAGGGATAGCAGTTGATAAAGAAGGCGTGATCTATATTGCTGAAACAAAAACCGGCAAGGTGCTTTTTTTAAAGGGCGATGAAAAGGGGATACTTCTGCAGGGGCTTCATGAACCTGACCAGCTTGCGATCGATAATGACGGCGCTTTGTGGATCGCTGAGGATGTGAATCCTGGGCGGCTGCTCCGATATTATAACGGGCTGCTTGAAACGATCGTTGAGGGGCTGAATGCTCCTCAGGGCATTCTGACAGACGGGAAAGACATATTGTTGGCGGAACAGGAACTTGGCCGGATAATTCATCTTAAGAGAAAACAGAAGTGATATCTTTCACGCAGTGAACCGCAGGGTCAGTTAACCGCTTTTATCTTTACCGCGCAGATAGGTGAGGAGCCGTCATGAGACAAAGAGGTGAGGTTGTTTATCCTTGCATGGTGAAAATGCACCGGCGCGAATATTGTGCCTTCTGGAACTTCCTCTGAGATCTGGGCTTTTATTAATACTGAACCATTTTTTGATGATAGGTTCACAAAGCCGTTATCTCTGATATTATATCTTTCCGCGTCAGCCTTGCAGACCTGAATGAATGCTGATGCGATGGCGTTGCCCAGGTTTCTGGACATTGCCGAGAGCGCGCCTGAATGCTGCATAAGGTTGCCGGTTATCATCCTGAGAGGGAATTCAGTGTCATATTCTCCGACCGGTGTATATGTAACAGGGTTGAATGTCATCTTCAGCTGGCCTGATTCGGATTTCCTGTTTTTGATCTCTTCCTGCAGTCCTGTGATATCTTTAATGCCTATTTCAGCGCCCATCGCCTTTGAAAGGTTTTTCAGTATCTGCCAGTCAGCCACAGATTTTTCAAACGGTTTGACAACCCTTTTTACCTTCTGAGCGATCCCTCCGGCGTTAATAAATGTGCCGTCTTTTTCAGACCAGCAGGATGCCGGCAGCACAACATCGGCAAGTTTTGCGGTATCGGTCAGCGTTATATCCTGAACAACGAGAAAGTCCAGGCCGTTCAGCGTCTTCTCAACGGTTGCTGAATCAGGGAAGGTTACAACAGGGTTTTCGCCCATGATGAATAATGCCTTGACCGCTCCTTCTTTGTATAACATCGATATTGCGTCCTTCCCAGGTATCTCAGGCCGCACGCCTGCTTCCCACATGCCGAAGGTGTTGCAGTATTCAGCAGGCATCTGAAGGCTGGAAGGTTTTTCCCCGGTCAGGATGATAAGGTTTGCAGCTGCAAGCGCGGTGTCAATGCCTTTGGTATTCTCTGATGCCCCAAGAGTCAGGCTGATAAGCCTTGACTTGGCAGTTAAAAATTCTCTTGCTGTTTTGATCAGCATATCTTCGCTTATTCCGGTTATCCTTGAGACAGCGGCAGGGGAATAATCATTTGCAGTCTCTGCGAGGAAAGAGAATCCCTCAACTTTTGATATTTTATCCTTATCATAAAGCCCTTCGTCAAGCGCTACCTTGATTATGCAGTTCAGGAGCGCCACGCCGGTGCCGGGCTTTATTCTCAGCCAGCGGCTGCTGTGGCGCGTGAGCTTTGTCTCGCGCGTGTCCGCAACGATAAGGTTTGTCCCTTCCCGCTCCGCCTTCAGAAAGTTAAGGCCCCAGACAGGGTGGGTGGATGAGATGTCTGATTCGATGACAAGTATTGCCTCTTTGCCAAGAGGCGAGTCATGCTCAACAGGAAGGCTCTTTAAACCAAATGCCAGATCCACCGCCTCGAGTATCTTTGCATACCCGAACCTTGCGGAAGAGTCGATGTTGTTGCTGCTGTTAACGCTCTTCATGAACTTCTGCAGCATATAGTTGTCTTCCACAGTGCATCTTGGCGAGCCGATAGCGCCTATCGAATCAGCTCCGTGGGCATGCTTTATTGACTGGATATTGTCAGCTATAAATTTCAGTGCCTCATCCCATGAAGCCTCTTTAAAGCTGTTGCCTTCTTTTATGAGCGGGGTTGCGAGGCGCTTTTCAGAATATATAAAATCATAGCCGAACCTCCCTCTGCTGCAGAGGTTGCCTTTGTTGATCCCATTATCTTCAACTCCCCTCGCCCTCATTATCTTTCCATCTTTCATGTCATACGTGACCGTGCACCCGACACCGCAGTAAGGGCAGATATTATCGTGAGACTCAAGGAACCATGCTCTGGCGCTGTGCCTGTAAGACCTTCTCCCAAGTGCGCCGACCGGGCATGCATCTATGCATTGGCCGCAGAACTCGCAGTCAAGCCTCTCCTCAAACGCAGGGCTGATCTTTGATTCAAAGCCCCGGCCTATTATATTTATTGCGCCGACTCCCTGAAGTTCGCCGCAGACCCTGACGCATTTGCCGCAGAGCACGCACCTGTTGCTGTTTCTCTCAACAAATGGGCTTCCTGTGTCTGCGGGGTCATGTTTTTTCTTCGCCTTAAAACGGCTGTCAGCAGCACCGTATTTAAATGCGAGATCCTGAAGCTTGCATTCACCTGCCTTGTCGCAGACCGGGCAATCAAGAGGATGATGTATTAGGAGAAGCTCAAGTACCGTCCGCCTTGCCTTAAGCAGCTTCGGTGTCTCGGTCTTGACTGACATCCCGGGTGTTACCGGAGTGGAACAGGCGGCAAGAAGTTTCATCTGCCCCTCAACCTCCACGACACAGAGCCTGCACGCGCCGTATGGCACCAGGCGTTTGTCATAACAGAGGTGCGGGATATCTATCTTATTCTGAAGGGCAGCCTCAAGTATGGTCGTGCCTTCAATGACTGAAAGTTGTTTGCCGTTTATTGTGATATTTACCATCTTATCCTCAATGTCAATATTCTATTTTTTGCTTTGCGCAAACATATTGCCCGGGCCTATCTTTAATGCCCCGAACTTGGCCGGGCATGCGATATAGCATGAGCGGCACTTTATACAGAGATCGTTATCTATCTTGTGAGGCTGTTTCTTTTCACCTGTTATGGCGCCTTTGGGGCATGCCTTGAGACACAGGCCGCAGCCTTTGCAGAGCTCAGGGTCTATATAAAAGGTTGAGAGTTCTTTGCAGACCCCTGACTTGCACCAGCCGTCTATTATATGTGACTCATATTCATGCTTGAAGTATTTTATGGTCGTGAGTATAGGGTTTGGAGCTGTCTGTCCGAGCCCGCAGAGCGAGGTGTTGATGATATCATGAGAGAGGTCAAGGAGAAGGTCTATGTCGCTCTCTTTTCCCCGTCCTTCAGTAATGTCTATAAGTTTATCCAGCATCACCTTTGTACCTATCCTGCATGGGGGGCATTTGCCGCACGATTCGTCAGCAGTGAACTCAAGGAAGAACTTTGCGACATTGACCATGCAGTTCGTATCGTCCATAACGACCATTCCGCCTGAGCCTACTATCGCTCCTGTGGCATTGATGGATTCATAGTCAACAGGCGTGTCTAAAAGGCTCTCAGGTATGCATCCGCCTGACGGCCCTCCAAGCTGGACTGCCTTATACTTCCGCCCCTTTTTAATTCCTCCGCCAATATCAAATATGACGGTTCTTAAAGGTATGCCCATCGGCACTTCAATAAGCCCTATGTTATTGATAGCGCCTGTAAGCGCAAAGACCTTTGTGCCGGTGCTCTTTGGAGTTCCTAACTGTTTGAACCAGTCGGCTCCGTTTATGATTATCTGCGGAACGTTTGCATATGTCTCAACATTATTAAGCACTGTCGGCTTATCCCAGAGTCCCTTAAAAGCGGGGAATGGCGGCCTGGGCCTCGGCATGCCGCGCTTGCCCTCAAGTGAACGCATGAGCGCTGTCTCTTCACCGCAGACAAAGGCGCCTGAGCCGAGGTATATCTCTATATCAAGGCTGAATCCGCTGTTGAGTATGTTATCTCCAAGAAGGCCCGCCTCTTTAGCCTGGTCTATGGCAAGCTGTAGCCTTTTTACGGCAAGCGGGTACTCTGCCCTTACATATATGTACCCTTTAGTTGCGCCTATCGCTTTTCCGGCAATTATCATGCCCTCAAGCACAACGTGAGGGTCAGCCTCCATGACGCTTCTGTCCATGAATGCCCCGGGGTCGCCCTCATCACCGTTACAGAGGATGTATTTGGTATCAGATATTACTTTTGAGCAGAACTCCCATTTAAGCCCTGTCGGAAACCCTGCTCCGCCCCTGCCTCTGAGCCCGGAGTCTTTCATGATCTTGATTATCTCTTCCGGGGTCAGCTCAAGAAGCGCCTTTGCTGTTCCCTGATAGCCGTCTCTTGATATGTAATCCTCGATATTCTCAGGGTCTATCATGCCTTTATTTCTAAGTGCCCTCAGAACCTGGAGTTTGAAGAAGGGGATGTCATTCATCAGAGGAACAGAGGTCTTTGCCTCAGGCTCTCTATACATTAACTTTTCAACAGGCCGGCCTTTGAGAAGATGCTCTTCTACTATCAGGGGGATATCTTCGATCTTGAGTTTTTGATAAAAGATGCCTTCAGGTTGTACAGACATTATCGGCGCATTGGAGCAGAAGCCGTTGCAGCCGGTAAGGACTATCTGTATCTCGTTCTCCAGCCCCTGTTTTTTGAGTTCATCAACAAGGGCATCTTTGACCTTTAGGGCATTGCAGGCAACACAACCCGTTCCTGCGCACATCATTATGTTGGCCCTGTAATTCTGCATCTAAACTCTCCCGATACAATAAATCAATATTGATATAACTGCCGCAAAACTTAGTAGGTTGTTTCGCTTCCTATGACCAGAGCGTATTTTTCAACGATATTGCCGCCCATAATATGTTCCTTGAATATCTCCTGCATCTTTTCTTCGTTCAGCGCCTTATATTTGACAGGCGGATGGCCAAGTATATCTATGGTGACCATCGGCTCACTGCTGCAGAGCCCGGCGCATCCTGAAGTAGTGACAATTATGTCTGACGTGCCGCTTTTTTCTATCTCCGCCATAAGCGTGTTAATAATAGCCCTTGCACCGGCAGCGATACCGCATGTACCCATATGTACAGTCACCTTTGCCCTGTAGCCGCCTTCTCTGAGCGTAAAGGTAGACTGGTGTTTCTCTTTTATCTTCTTCAGGTCGTCTATCGTCAGTTTGGCCATTGTTAACCTCTCATTCCCCTGTTATAATTTTTTATTGCCGAGTCTCACTCATATGCGGCAAGTATCTCCGCGGTCTTGACCGGGTTGACTGAAGCGTGTGTATCATGGTCAACAACAACAACCGGAGCAAGCCCGCACGCGCCGAGGCATCTGACGCTTTCCAACGAGAACCGGTTGTCTTTTGTGATCTCTTCGACATTTATACCCAATGCTTCCTTGAGCTTCTCCATGATCTCTTCAGCCCTTTTAACATAGCATGCCGTTCCAAGGCAGACCTTTATCACATGCCTGCCCTTGGGTTTCATGCTGAAGAAGGAATAGAATGAGACCACCCCATGCACTTCTGCCACAGGGATATTGATCCCTCTTGCTATCTTCCGCTGCACAGAGGCAGGCAGATAACCTATGAGTTCCTGGGCCTGCTGAAGAATAGGGATGAGGCCTCCGGGAGTATCACGATGATTGGCGATTATCTTATCAAGCTCATCAGACTTGGCAGCTATCTCTTTTTCTTTGGCAGCCATAGCCTCTTCTTCAGAACTTTTTTCGTATGATCTCCTCTCCCTCATAAAGCTTACCGCCTTGAATGCGGCATCAATAAGTACCGGCTGGGTAAAGGGCTTCGGGAGATAATCAACAATGCCGAGTTTGAGTGTTTCCCTTATGGAATCCTGCGTGGGATTGTCTGCGATAGCGACTACGCCTGTGCCGGGCTTTGAATTATTGATCCATCTTATGACTTCAATGCCGCTGTCTTCAGGCATTTCAATATCAGTGAAGACGATATCGTATTCATTCTTCTGAAGGAAATCGATCGCCTCCGGCCCGCTTCCTGCGCTGTCGATAGTGTAGCCCTCATGCCTGAGGATATTCTCGCAGCTCTTCAGAACGTCCGGTTCATCATCAACTATCAGGATCTTGCCGTTATGCGTCATGATATCTCCATAAGGAGTGATTAACTTTAAGGCTATTATATAAATCTTATCGTAATATGGAAAATATCTTAACAGTATTATGTATTGTTTAGCCACGAGTTAATACTGTTTTTAATAAATTTTATGACTTCCGTAGAGTTAAGAGGCACATCGCCAAGCTCTTCCCTCAGTTCTTCGGTATCCAGGCTGTATATATCTCCGTCACGGTCGTGCTCATATCTGAAATTTATCGCAGGGTGGCAGTAGATAAGCGTTGATATTGTGCTGCCGATGTCTCCAAGAGGCTTTCTGTCTATGTGGCCATGCCGGAACGAGGCTGTAATGGAAGTGCCTATTCCTTCACCAGTCTCAATTTCAACCTTTCCTCCGCACTCTTCCGCCATCTGCTTAAGGAGCGGGATTCCCAGCCCGATATTGCCGCGCACTTTTTTTGTCGAGAAGAATGGGTCTGAAGCATTAAGAAGCGTCTCTTTGTCCATGCCTTTCCCGTTATCCCTGACCTCAATCATCAGGATATCTTTAGGCACATCCTCTTTGATCCTTATCAGGATTTTATCAGCCCCGGCATTGATAGAGTTCTCAGCGATGTCGAGTATATGAAGTGAGAGGTCTCTCATGTGGTTATCTCCAGACCGCCTTTCTGCCGTTTATATTCTTTAAGGCATATGTCAGTTCTGTGAAGGTCGGTGCTTGCATGGTAAAGACTGTCGTCCTCTTGCCTATATCATCAAGCCTGTGCGCGTCAGAAGATGAGACCCAAGTGAAATTGCTGTAATTGCCGTAGAGCTCGTTTGCCTTGTCAAAGGATATTTGCGAAGAGAACTCAAGGGCGTCGAGCATGCAGTCATCAGGGATAAAGCCTAACTGTGATATTATCCCGAAACCATCTCTGTCGATATGAGATGCTATTGCGATGCCGTTGAGGCTATGGACGGTATCTACAAGCGATTTTGCGGTAATGCCTGTTGCTGATATCAGCAGCCTGTCATTGAAGCCGAGAACATCATCCTCTTCGTCAGCGATCACCTGCTCTCCGAAAATTTCAGGGTCATTCTTGCCGGGCATGAGTTTATTATAAACCCACTCCTGAAGCTTCATGATGCCTTCGGGCTTTTCAAAAAGGGCGAGTACGTGCACCTCTTCTACGGTACATACCTCCATGCCGCAAAACACAGTCAGCCCGCTTCCTTGTGCGGAGCGTATTACGGCTTCGGCGTTTTCAGCAGAGTTGTGGTCTGTGACGGCAATTATATCAATGCCTCTCTCATGGGCGGTTTTAACAATAGCCTTAGGAGACATCTCAATATCTGCGCATGGCGAAAGACAGGTATGTATGTGCAGGTCAGCTTTGAATTGCTTCAGCATGAATGTCACATGATCATCTTGTATATTTTGCCTGCGATCTCGAATGCTGAAAGGCTGCTCGACAGGATGGTGACCTTCTCTGAGTCAGCCCTTTTCAGCGTCTCTTCATCAACTTCTCTTCCGTTGACGACTATGATGCCTGAAAGGTTCTTAAGGTTTGCCACAGCCAGTATATTGGTATGGGCCTGAATCGTTATCCAGATATCTCCTTTTTTGCTGTTTGCCATTACATCAGACAGCATATCGCTGATGTAACAACCTGATACATCTCTGTCAGTTCCCTCGTTATACGTCAGAACTTTCAGTGAAAGCTCCTCGGCCAGATCAGCCAGTTTCATATTTTATCTCCTTTGTTTTTATCAAGGTTTATTATTATTTCAAGGCTTGTCCCTTCGCCTACTACTGAATCAATTTTAAACTCATCAGAGTTCTTCTTTATATTGGGAAGGCCCATGCCAGCCCCCCAGCCCATCTTCCTTACCCAGTCAGGGGCTGTTGAATAACCTTCCTTCATTGCCAGGTTTATATCCTTTATGCCCGGGCCCATATCTTCGATCACGATCCTGAGTTTTTCAGGAGTAATATAGTAACGAAGCCATCCGGCCGCAGCGTGGATGATAACGTTCATCTCTGCCTCAAAGGCAGCGGTGCATGCCCTGCTCACAATATCTTCATGCAGTTCAAGCGCGATGAGCTCTCTCTTGAGCTGCATGGATACCTCGCTTGCCCTGCTGAAGTCCCCGCCGATTATCTGGCATGAGTTCTCAATCGCTTTATCATTTCCGCACTGTTTATCAGGCTTTTTATCTTCTTTCAATTATTCCTTTCATTGCAACTGATATATTTCGCATTATGCTTTCTCAAAATAAGGCAGCCTTACATAAAAACTTGTTCCCTTGCCAATCGTGCTTGAGACGTTAATATGTCCTCCAAGGTGTTTGACTATGCCGTGGCTCACGGAAAGGCCGAGGCCGGTGCCGTGCTCATCTGATTTGGTTGTAAAGAATGGTTCAAAGAGTTTAGACATATCCTCGTCCTTTATGCCGGTTCCCGTGTCAGTGAATTCTATCTCAACAAAAAGATTGCCGCCTTCTGATACTTTTCGTGTTGCAATAGTGATCTCCCCTTTTTCTGACATTGCGTCCGAGGAATTTATGAGCATATTGATGAATATCTGCTGAAGCTGGTTTGTAACCCCTTGTGTTATCAGTTCCCCTTCTGCGAAATCTTTATTGAATTTTACATGCTGGAACTTTTCCCCGTTCTGCACCATAGTCAGCGTCTGCTCCACAATGCGGTTCACATCAATGGCCTCTTTCCCGGGGGCTGTGGCGCGCGCAAAGGTCTGAAGGTTCTTCACAATGCCTGAGCATCGTTCAGCCTGCTCAATTATTATATTTAGTCCTTCTGCCTCAGGGCTGTCATCCGGAAAGCTGTTCTTCATGAGACGAGCCTGTGTGATAACTCCTGTCAGCGGGTTAGTTATCTCATGCGCTACTCCGGCTGACATCCTGCCGAGGGAGGCAAGTTTTTCAGTCTGCATCAGCCCGGCGTGTGTCCTCTGTATAGCCTCGGTCTTTTTGGCTATCTCAGCCTCAAGAGTCTTTGTCCAGGATATCCTCTGGTCTTTTGCCGCCTTCAGGTCCTTGAGCATGGAGTTGAATGTGCTTGCCAGTATTCCAATCTCATCAAAGGATTTGATCTGCGCCGAATAATCGAGATTTCCACCGGCTACATGTTCCATGCCTTTGGCGAGTTCGTTAACAGGTTTGGTCACTATCTTGTAGTTGATTATGCCGAGGAACAATGATATCGCAAGCACAAAGATCAGGACATAAGCTGTAAGCGCGAGCCCCTGCTTAAAGAGCGTTTCGTCAAGCAGCGCCAGAGATATATCAGCTTCGATAAACCCCAGTATCTTCTGCTCCTGAGGATGAACATGGCAGGCAGCGGTATAGCAGGAGGGTTCATTGTTTATCGTGTCGACAAGTTTTAATGTTGTGACCCCTTCAGCGCTTTTATAGAAATCCCATTTTTTAGGCACCGGTAAAAACATCGACGGTTTTGCGGTATCCAGATGGCATCCTGTGCAGGTTATTGAATCTCTGCTGACTGAATTACCGACATCACTTTTGTTTGAAGAATAAGATATATTGCCTGAATGGCCGAATATCCTTACCCGTTCCACACCCTGCGCAGTGTTTATGTCTTCGAGCGTCTCCTGGATCGCATCTTTGTGAAGGGTGAGCATGCTGAAGCGGGTGCTCCTCTTTATGAAATCAGTAAAAGAGTTCCCATACTCAACCGCAATTGACATAACGTCTTTCTGCTGCTTAAGGAAGATGGCAAACCAGAAGATAAAACTCAGTATGACTATCAGCAGGCCGGTGGCGATGATAAGTTTCGCGGCAATGGACCTTTTCGGATGAAGGAATATGTTACGCATGGCTAATCCTTATAATTGCCGGCCGGCTTGTATATGCAGTAATATATCATTTTTTCTGATTATACAGTTTTCTCATTATTTTGCAAAATCAGGATATTCTTAATACAATCCCTATTATTAATATATAAATAAGTTATTCAAAAGTATTAATAAGGATGCTTAATAATTGTTGACATGGCCATATATTTTATGTGTTAATCAATCTGTTATGCCCGGAACTTATATACCATCACATTATCTGCCTGTAATCGTAATACTTGTTTTTTCCGTACTCGTGGGTATGGGAGCAATGGTAGCCGGGCTCCTTGTGAGGCCCAGAAGGCCTTACGCCCAGAAGCTCGAACCGTATGAATCCGGCAACCTTCCTATAGGCGAGCCGCGCTTAAGGTTTTCTGTCAAATTCTATATCGTAGCCATGCTCTTTGTCGTCTTTGATGTGGAGGCGGTCTTTCTATACCCGTGGGCGGTCTCTTACGATAATCTTGGGATATTCGGATTTGTCGAGATGATGATATTTATTTTTATACTCTTGGTCGGATATGCATACGCATGGAAGAAAGGGGCGCTCAATTGGGAATAATTGAACCTGAAGATGTTTCTGACAAGCCGCATCTCATAGAGGTTGAGGAAGGCATAAAGCTGATCCCCGGGTCGAATGTATTTATTTTGACTCTGGACAAGGTGGTAAACTGGGGCAGAAAGTCATCTATATGGCCGATGACATTCGGGCTTGCGTGCTGCGGCATTGAGATGATGTCTGCAGGCTCAAGCCATTATGACCTTGACCGCTTTGGTATTATTTTCCGCGCATCTCCCAGGCAGGCGGACCTTATGATAGTTGCGGGAACGGTAACAAAGAAGATGGCGCCTGTTGTCAGAAGGGTGTATGACCAGATGCCTGAGCCGAGATATGTAATGGCGATGGGAAGCTGCGCATGTTCCGGCGGGATATTCAATACCTATTCTGTTGTGCAGGGGTGTGACTGCTTCCTCCCTGTTGATGTATATGTTCCGGGATGCCCGCCGAGGCCTGAGGCTCTTATGGAAGGGCTGATAAAGCTTCAGGAGAAGATAGAGAAGGAGCATTTCAGATGGAGCCCCTGGAGGTAAGCAGCTTACAGCTTAAATTATGGAACCATTAGAGATAGCGGAAAAACTAAAAAAACAATTTGCCAAAGAGATAGTTGATATATCTGAGTTCAGGGGCCAGGTCTCTGTAACGGTAAAGCGGGAAAGGATACTTGATATCTGCCATTTTTTAAAGGTGGATCCTGATTTAAAGATGGACTATCTTGCCGACCTTTGCGGGGTTGACTATCCTGAGAGAAGATTTCGTTTTGAGGTTGTATATAACCTTTACTCATTAACGCACCGCCATCAGCTCAGGATAAAGGCGCTTCTGCCCAGCGATGCACCGACCATCGAGAGCGTTATCTGGATATGGAAAGGCGCAGGCTGGCACGAGAGGGAGGCTTATGATATGTTTGGCATAATCTTCAACAACCACCCTGACCTGCGGCGCATCCTTATGCCTGAGGAATGGGAAGGTCACCCGTTAAGAAAAGATTATCCTCTCAAAGGTTCTGAAACATGGGAGTATCAGGATTATCAGGATGCCAAGATCCTCCATACCAGCGATGATGAATGGAATATCGACAGCAGTTCTTAAGGAAATATTTTAAAGCGGCTATTTGTGGGCAAGCATACTATGGAAAATAAGAGCGGACAGGGGAACAGCAGGGTAAAGACAGAAGAGTTGACGCTCAATATGGGGCCTCAGCATCCTGCCACCCACGGCGTCCTGAGGCTTGTGCTCGACCTTGACGGCGAGACCGTTGTAAAGTGCACGCCGCATATAGGATACCTCCACAGGGGAGTTGAAAAGCTATCTGAACATTCGACATATCTTCAGGTATTGCCTCTTACAGACCGTCTCGATTATATATCTTCAATGTCAAACAATATCGGCTACTGCACAGCGGTTGAGAGGCTTTTTGATATAGAGGTGCCGGAAAGGGCTCTTTATATAAGGACTCTCACCGGAGAGATGGCGCGTATATTGAGCCATCTACTATGGCTTGCCACACATGCACTTGATATAGGCGCGATGACGGTCTTTCTCTACTGCTTCAGGGAGAGGGAGAAGCTTGTGGACCTTTTTGAAAGGCTCTGCGGCGCAAGGCTCACAGTGACCTATCCGAGGATAGGCGGAGTTAAGAGCGATGTGGATGACGAGTGGCTGGATGACCTTTATAAATTCACAGAAGAGTTTCCAACAAGGGTCTTGGAGTACGAGACTCTAATAGATAAAAACAGGATATGGCTCAAGAGGACAAAAGGCATAGGCGTCATCTCTGCTGAAGAGGCTGTTGACTGGGGGCTCAGCGGGCCTACTCTCAGGGGTTCGGGGGTTGCATATGATGTCAGAAAGTTCATGCCCTACGGCGTTTACGATAAGCTCACATGGGAAGTGCCTGTCGGAAAGAACGGCGATATATATGACCGTTACCGTGTGAGGATGGAAGAATTCCGCCAGTCCAACTCGATAATAAAACAGTGCATAGACCAGATGCCTGCAGGGCCCATACTTGCTGACGAACCAAAGTTCGTGCTTCCTGCAAAGGAGAAGGTGCTTGAGGATATGGAGCATATGGTTCATCAGTTCATTCTTATGACAAAAGGGCCTCAGACAGCCCCTAAGGGCGAGATATATGTCGCGACAGAGGCTCCTAAAGGAGAGCTCGGATTTTATATTGTGAGCGACGGCACAGGTAAGCCTTACAGGATGAGGGTGAGGGCACCGTCTTTTGTTCATGTTTCGGTCCTGCCGAAGCTGTGCGAGGGCAATCTTGTTGCTGATGTTATAGCAAATATCGGGTCTATAGATATAGTTCTTGGTGAATGTGACAGATAATATTATTTCCGGTTTATGAGCACAACAGGAACAATAGAAAAGGAGATGAAAATATATGTTATGTAAAAAGTGCGGCACAGGCAACCAGGAAGACAGCAAGTTCTGCAAGGACTGCGGCGGGCGTATGGAAAAGTCCATTGAAGGGTATATTGCAAGCGCGCTGCTTTACCGCCGCCGCGGCGGCCCCGCATCTCTCGGCCTCGCAGTCATTGAGATGGACGAGGCTCTTAAGCTCGACCCTAACGACGCCGAGGCGAATTACTTCATGGGCAAGTTTATGTATGACGGCGGATTTGTCGAGGATGCAATCGAGTTTTACGACAAGGCGCTTAAGTCAGAGCCCAAATGGGCTGATGCTTATTTTGCCAAGGGCATGGCTTATTACCGCATGTGCAGCATAGACAAGGCTATCGAGACCTTTGAACAGGTAATAGCTATTAATCCTGAGTATGTCGGAGCTTATTACTTTGCCGGCATTACCTATTATCACAAAGGAAGAATGGGCAAGGCTATCGAGAACTTTAAAGAGGTTGTGCGAAGGGACCCGAAATACGCGGTTGCTTATTATCACCTCGGCAGGTCATACACAAAAAAGAACCTTATGAAGGAGGCTATCAAGGCGTTTGAGAGCGTTATAGCCATTAATCCGACAGATGCCGATACATTCTTTCATCTTGGATTCTCCTATGCAAAGAGCGGCATGACAGACAAGGCCATAAAGACTCTTGAGAAGGCGGTTGACCTTGATCCGAACGATGAGAACTCAAGAAGGCTTCTTATGGAACTTATGATGATGTAGTGGGAAGCAAATAGTTAAGAGTTGAAAGTGAAAAAAATACATTGACCATATGATTGAATTCGCAATACTTATCTTAAAGATAGCTGCCTTAATCAGTGTTGTCCTGCTGCATGTTGCCTATGTCGTTTATTTTGAGCGTAAGGTCATAGGGCATATGCAGGCTCGCATGGGGCCCATGAGGGTTGGGTGGCACGGGCTGCTACAGCCTATAGCCGACGGCATCAAGTTATTTTTTAAAGAGGATATTATGCCTGCGAAGGCTGATAAGCCGATCTTTTATATCGCGCCTGTCCTGGGTGTTGTTGCGGCGCTGGCTTCTTTTGCCGTGATACCATTCTGGGAAAAATTTTCCGTTGTCAACCTTGATATCGGCCTCCTCTATATCCTTGCACTTTCATCTGTCGGTTCATACAGTATAATCCTTGCCGGCTGGGCATCTAATTCAAAATATTCTTTCCTGGGCGGGCTGAGGTCTTCAGCGCAGGTCATAAGTTATGAGATAGCTATGGGGCTCAGCCTTGTAGGCGTCATGATGTTTGCAGGCAGCGCTGACCTGAAACAGATCGTCATTGCGCAGTCATCTCTTCCTTTTATATTTTTACAGCCCATAGCCTTCTTTGTCTTTGTCATGGCTGCGATCGCCGAGACCAACAGGGCGCCGTTTGATATGCCTGAGGCAGAGACAGAGCTGGTTGCCGGTTATGCGACCGAGTACAGCGGCATGCGTTTCGGACTCTTCTTTATGGCTGAGTATGCCGGCATGTTTGTAATGTCAGCGCTCGCCAGCGTATGCTTCTTAGGCGGATGGAGCGGGCCTGATTTCTGGATATTCGCGCATGTGCCTAAAGTTGTATGGTTCCTCTTAAAGATATACGCTTTTATATTCTTTTATTTCTGGATAAGGGCTACGCTTCCGAGATACAGGTATGACCAGCTCATGAGCCTCGGCTGGAAGCTCTTTATCCCTTTAGCTTTGGCAAACATTGTTATCACAGCTTTGATAAAGCTGTTATGGGTATGACATTTAAGGAACTGTTAAGAAAAATATTTTTTATAGAGATAATCGGCGGCCTTGGCCTTACAATGAGGGAGCTTTTCACGCCTGCGGTCACAAGGCAGTACCCGAAGGAGAAGAGGGTGCCTTTCCCCGGAGCGAGAGCGCTGCACGCTCTTGTCAGGAGTGATGTGACAGGCAAGGCAAAATGTGTGGGCTGCGGCCTCTGTGCTGCCGTCTGCCCGTCTAAATGTATCCACATCTATACAAGCGACGGCGAGGATCATATGAAGGTGGTTAACAGGTATGAGATAGATGTGCTCAGGTGTATCTTCTGCGCTTTCTGTGTTGAGGCGTGTCCTTTCGGCGCTATCGCGCTTACTGACCACTTTGAGTATTCAGGCTACACAAGAGAGGAGTTCTACTATACAAAGGAACGCCTGCTGGAGAACTGGGATAAGTATATGGCAGGAGACAAGGGAAAGGTATATTTTGAGAAGTTCTGGGGACCGAAGTCAGCGGACATCGCACACAAGGCAGCTGAAAACATAGCAGCAGGAGGAGGGGCATGACACTCCCGCAGATATTTTTTATTTATTTCGCAGTAATGCTTACAGGCCTTTCCATACTTGTTGTTACAAGAAGGAATCCTGTTCACGGCGTTATGTGGATGCTTATACTCTTTATTCACATAGCAGGGCTTTACCTTTTTCTTAATGCCGAATTTCTTGCAGCCATTCAGATAATAGTCTATGCGGGCGCGATTCTTGTGCTATACCTCTTTGTTGTTATGCTTCTTAACCTCAGAAAGATAGAGAAGGAGAGGAAGTTCCAGAGCATCTGGATAGTCGGCCTGCTCGTATCCGCGGCATTTATTCTCCTGCTGCTGCCTGTGCTGAGCGAGTTTGCGGTATATCCTGCTATTGGCGAATATTCTATCGAAAAGATAACTTCAGATGGACATATAAAGGTCATCGGAAATATTTTATTTACAAAGTTCCTCTTGCCGTTTGAGATAGCATCGCTGATATTGCTTGTCTCAATAATCGGGGCTGTGGTCTTATCAAAGAGGAAACTTGATTAGGAGGAAACTGTGGTACCTTTAAGCTGGTATGTAATGTTGAGCGCTGTGCTGTTCAGTATCGGGATATTCGGTTTTCTGGTCAGGCGCAACCTTATAATGATCTTTCTCTCCATGGAGCTGATGCTTAACTCCGTGAATATCAGTTTTGCGGCATTCAGCCATTACCTTCAGTCCATGACAGGGCAGGTGATGGTCTTTTTTGTAATTACTGTTGCGGCGGCAGAGGCGGCGATAGGGCTTGCAATACTGATAGTCTTTTACAAGAACAACCCGACGCTCAATTCTGATGAGATAAATTTATTAAAGGGATAATAGAAAAATTAATTTTATGAAATATATTTTAATCCCATTACTTCCGCTGGCTGCTTTTTTAATTAATATCCTCTTTGGCAACAGGATAAAGGAGAAGGCGCACTGGATAGCTGTGCCTGCTGTCATCGGATCGTTTTTGCTTGCGCTGTCGGCATTTTTTGATGTCAGTTCAGGGCAGGTGATCAAGCTTGAAGTATATAAATGGCTCGTATCAGGCAGCTTCAGCGTTCCTATCGGCTTCCTCATAGACCAGCTGTCTGCCATAATGCTTCTTGTTGTTACATCCATAAGCTCTCTGGTCTTTATATATTCCATAGGTTACATGCATGGCGATAAAGGCTACTCAAGATACTTCGCATATTTAAGCCTCTTTGTATTTTCCATGCTCATGCTTGTTATGGCGGACAACTTCATCCTCCTCTATTTCGGATGGGAGGCGGTCGGTCTATGCTCATACCTTCTGATAGGATTCTGGTTTGAAAAGAGCTCTGCGGCAAACGCAGGCAAAAAGGCGTTCATTGTGAACAGGTTCGGCGATTTCGGTTTCGGGCTGGGCGTGATACTCATATTCCTTACTTTTGGAAGCATTGAATACATGCATGTATTCAGCGGCGCGGGCTCTGTTATCGGACAGACGGTAAACCTCTTCGGCTATCAGGTCGACACGGTTACGCTTATATGTCTCCTATTATTTTGCGGAGCTATGGGAAAATCTGCGCAGATGCCTCTTCATGTCTGGCTTCCGGACGCGATGGAAGGGCCGACGCCTGTCTCTGCATTGATACATGCGGCTACGATGGTCACGGCAGGTGTTTATCTTGTTGCGCGCTGCAACCCGCTATTCAGCCTTTCGCCCACAGCAATGACGACCGTTGCGGTTGTGGGAGGTGTCACTGCGATATTCGCTGCTTCAATAGGCCTTGTTCAGAATGATATAAAACGTGTCATAGCCTATTCAACCATCAGCCAGCTTGGATATATGTTCCTCGCGCTTGGCGTCGGCGCGTATACAGCCGGTATCTTCCACCTTTATACTCACGCTTATTTCAAGGCATTGCTCTTCCTTGGTTCAGGCAGCGTTATTCACGCAATGGGCAATGAGATGGACATGCGGAAGATGGGCGGCCTGAAAAAATATATGCCGGTCACCTACTGGACGTTTATAATCGCCTCGCTCAGCATCTCCGGTATACCCGGCCTGTCCGGATTCTTCAGCAAGGATGAGATATTGTGGAGGGCGTATATCTCCGGAGGTGATATGGGCAAGTTCCTCTGGATACTTGCCACTGTCGCAGCGTTTATGACAGCCTTTTATTCGTTCAGGCTTATCTTCATGACTTTCCACGGCGAGTTCCGCGGGACAGAAGAGCAGAAGCACCACCTTCATGAATCACCCGCAGTTATGACCGTTCCGCTGATACTGCTTGCGGTTGGTGCAGTTGCAGCCGGATGGGTAGGCATATCTCCGCTATTTCTTGAACATGGGGACAAGATAGGAGAGTTCCTTGCGCCGGTGCTTGGGCATCCGGCAGGTGAAGGCTCTCATAGTGAAGAGATGATGATCATGGGCGCTTCTGTAATTATCAGCATCGCGGGTATCATGACCGCAGTACTTTTCTATATCTCAAAGACCGGCCTCCCTCAGAAGTTCGCAGCGGCATTTAAGCCTGTCTATACAATGCTCTATAACAAGTACTGGGTGGATGAACTTTACGCCAAAGCAATTGTAAATCCGTTCATCAAGGCGTCTGACAGGATAATCCTCGGTTTCTTTGACACCAGGCTTATAGAGGGAGTAGTCAACGGCGTCCCAAGCCTCATCGGGTCGTTCAGCCGCGGGCTGCGCAAGATGCAGACAGGCCTTATATCATCTTATGCATTTATGATGGCAGCCGGAGTGCTGATAATAATCGGAATGATGTTTTTCTTATAAAAGGACGATAGATGCAGGAAATATACTTTCAATCTGAATATCCGATCTTGAGCTTTATAGTCTTCCTCCCTCTGATAGGGGCGGCGGCGCTGCTTTTCATGAGCAATGCCAGGGCTGTGAGGTGGACAAGCCTCATTGTTACAGCAGGCGTTATGTTCATATCTATTCCGGTATTGACCGGTTTTGACAAGACTACATACCTTATGCAGTTCGGCGAGAAGTACGAGTGGATACCTTCATGGGGCATAAACTATTTTATCGGCATTGACGGCATCAGCATACTGTTCATCTTCCTCACGATCCTGCTGAGCATACTTTCGGTGCTTGTATCCTGGAAGTCTGTACAGACAAAGGTCAAGGAATTCCATATCGCATTGCTCCTGCTGGAGACAGCAGTACTCGGGGTTTTTGTCTCTCTTGACTTCTTCCTCTTTTATCTCTTCTGGGAGATGATGCTGATTCCCATGTTCATACTTATAGGTGTATGGGGCGGCAGCAACAGGATATATGCCGCTGTTAAGTTCTTTCTCTTTACCCTTGTCGGCAGCGTGCTTATGCTTGTCGGCATTGTGGTGATATACTTTTACGCGGGCGGTACTCTGAACATACTCGCGCTAAGCGAAATGAATATGCCGGTCCGCCTTCAGTACTGGCTCTTCCTTGCTTTCTTTGCCGCCTTTGCCGTGAAGGTGCCGATGTTCCCTTTCCACACATGGCTTCCTGATGCTCACACAGAGGCGCCTACAGCAGGCAGCGTGATACTTGCAGGCGTGCTCATAAAGATGGGCGCATATGGTTTCCTGAGGTTCTCAATGCCTATGTTCCCGGCGGCTACAGAATATTTTGCGCCGCTGCTCATGATATTGTCTGTCATAGCGATCATCTACGGAGCGTTCGTTTGTTTTGCGCAGAAGGATCTCAAGCGGCTCATCGCGTATTCAAGCGTCAGCCACATGGGTTTTGTCACCCTCGGGCTCTTCGCGCTGAACACGCAGGGCGTTGAGGGCGGGATACTCCAGATGCTTAATCACGGCATCATTACAGGCGCGCTCTTTTTGATGGTGGGCATGATCTATGAGAGGACGCACACAAGGCAGATAGCTGATTACGGCGGGTTTGCAAAGCTCGTCCCGTGGTATGCCGGCATCTTCATGATATTTACCTTTGCATCAATAGGACTGCCGGCTACGAACGGCTTCATCGGAGAGTTCCTGATCATACTCGGAGCATTCACCGTAAAAAATACCTATGGAATACTTGCGGCAACCGGAATCATTCTCGGCGCGGGATATATGCTGTGGCTGTATCAGAGGATATTTTTTGGGAAAGTGGTGGAGGGCATATCTGTTTCTGATCTCGACCTCAGGGAGGTCATGATACTGCTCCCGTTAATATTGCTCGTATTCTGGATAGGGTTGTATCCCAATCTCTTCCTTGGCTATATGCACGTTTCTGTTCAGCATCTTTTAAGAGGGATTGAGATAAATAATACGGCTGGGTTCATGCTCGACTACATGCAATGGTTATCAGGAGGCAACTGATTTGTTCAATATGGAGAACATGAGAATTCTAACGCCTGAACTCATAATGATAGGCACCGGGCTTGCGGTGATACTTCTTGATCTCGTAATAAAGAAGAAGGAGACTGTCGCGTTTGCCGGGATACTCGGAACGCTTCTCTCCGCGTACTTTAATTTCAGCCTTATGGGCCCAGGCTTATCCGGGGATGTTTTTCAGGGCATGTTCATCTTTGACGGCTATGCCTCGTTCTTTAAGCTTATCTTCTATATCACTATCATCATTACGATACTGATATCGCTCAAGTATATGGATATTGAGGGCGCGTCTTTGGGTGAGTATTACGCCCTGCTATTTTTCGCGACATCCGGCATGATGATAATGGTTGGCGCTATCGACCTGATGGTGCTTTACCTCGGGCTTGAGCTGATGGCTCTCTCCCTGTATATACTTGCAGGCATACTCAGGAACAGGCGCAGTTCAAACGAGGCGGCGATAAAATATTTCTTCCTGGGCGCATTCTCATCGGCATTCCTGCTGTACGGCATAGCGCTGACATACGGTCTTACAGGCACTACCAACCTCCATGAGATAGCGGTTGCGCTTCATGACCTTAAGCTTGTTGACAATCCTGTCACATTGCTTGCGCTGATATTCTTTGTAACGGCCTTCGGCTTCAAAGTAGCGCTTGTGCCTTTTCATATGTGGGCGCCTGATGTCTATGAAGGCGCGCCTACTTCCATAACAGCATTCATGTCCACCAGCCCCAAGGCAGCGGCATTTGCAGTTATGGGCAGGGTCTTCTTCACCGCATTCGGAGCATTGCAGGTGCAATGGTCGATGATACTTGAGCCTCTTGCGATTATCACCATAGCTGTCGGAAGCATACTCGCCTTGTCACAGACGAATATCAAGAGGATGCTTGCGTACAGCTCGATAGCCCATGCCGGATACGCAGTAATAGGGTTTCTTCCGGGGACACAGGAAGCCTTTGCAGCCACGCTTAACTATCTTATGATATATACCCTAATGAACCTCGGCGCGTTTACCATTGTCGTACTCATGAGAAGAGAGGGCATCACAGGCGATAACCTTCAGGACTTCGCAGGGCTCGCAAAGAAGAATCCGCTCCTCTCCGCGCTGATGCTTATATTCATGTTCTCACTCACCGGCATTCCCCCTCTGGCAGGCTTTATCGGCAAATTCTACATATTTATGGAGGCGGTAAAGGCGGGATATACAACCCTGATACTGATCGCGGTAATATTCAGCGCTATTTCAGCATTCTTTTATCTAAGGGTTGTGGTCTATATGTATATGAAGGAGCCTGCTGCGGAGTTTGCTGTGGTGAGCGTTCCCAATGCTGTAAAGCTTACACTTGCCTTTACGTCTATCATGGTGATCATTCTGGGAATATTCCCTTCTTTGCTCCTTAAATTTGTCATGTCCTCGTTCATGGGGTAGGTCTGCCGGCTGTTGGTTTTCCTAACCGCTTGATATCTTAGCGTCTCAGGTGATATTATTGTAAGCTAAAAAATGAAGCCGAAGTGGTGGAATTGGTAGACACGCACGATTGAGGGTCGTGTGGGGCAACCTATGGGGGTTCGAGTCCCCCCTTCGGCACCATTTTTATTCCCCTTATTTAAACTCTTCACTTTCAACTTTTTCTATCTGATGTGATATTATGGAATGACTTACTCCATGTATAAACATATCTACAGAAAATTCATAATCGCGGGCATGGCCCTCATTGTCATCCTGATAACAGGGACTTCGGGTTACCACATTATCGGAGGCGGGAGAGCTACCTTTATCGACTGCCTTTATATGACTTTCATCACCATCACCACTATAGGTTTCGGCGAGATAGTCAATCTTTCGGCAAGCCCGGGCGGAAGGTTATTCACAATGTTCATTGCGTTTTCAGGCATAGGCGTACTCTCTTACATAATCACTAACGTTACTGCATTTGTTGTTGAGGGAGAACTCAAGGAGTCTTTCAGGAGGAGGAAGATGGAGAAGAAAGCGATGCATTTCAAAGATCATTATATCGTATGCGGGGTCGGGAGGGTAGGATATCACATAATCGGTGAACTCCTGGCGACCAAGAGGCCTTTTCTGGTCGTTGATTCAGACAGGAAGAATCTTGAGATGTTTATTGATACCTATCCTGACCAGATATATATTGAGAAGGACGCGACTGACAACACTGCGCTTCTCATGGCAGGGGTAGAGAGGGCAAAAGGGCTCTTTGCCGTTACCGGAGATGATAATCAGAACCTTGTTATAAGCCTTACTGCCAAAGACCTGAATCCATCCATAAAGGTCATAGCCCGCTGTAATGATATCAAGTACAGCGAGAAGATAAAGAAGGCAGGCGCTGACGCAGTAGTTTCCCCGAATTTCATAGGAGGGCTGAGGATGGCGTCAGAGATGATAAGGCCTTCGGTGGTCTCTTTCCTTGATACGATGCTGAGGGACAAGAGCAAAAGCCTCAGGATAGAGGAGATAAAAGTTCCCGCCTCATTGTCCGGCAGGCCTCTCTCTTCACTGCACCTCAGGAAGAACCATGATGCCCTGCTCCTTGCTGTAAAGACCGGTGCGGACTGGGTCTATAACCCTTCTGATGACCACAGCCTGAAGATTGATGACAGTCTTGTCTTTATGGCAACACCGGGTGAGAGAGAGAAGATCGAGAAGGCTATTAACGCGGGATGAGTTTTTTTCTCTTTTAGATACTGCTGAATAGTGATATGATTGTATATGTCATGAAAGTAGTTATACTTTATTACATATATAAATCATGAAGCTTCGTATAATTATATCAACCATAGCATTTCTCGCCTTTTTCTCCATATCATTGGGGATGATCATCTTTTTTAATTCTCTCCGCGATAAAACTTATGATGAGGCAGGTTCCAGGTCAGAGGAACTTGTAAATAATATTGCTGACGATATTGATTTGCATATCAGTGAGTACACTGGAATTCTCGGTTTTATTTCAAGGCAGGAGGAGTTCAAAAAAGCCCTTACAAGCAATGACGCGGATACGCTTTCAATAGCCAACCAGGAACTTGACCGTCTTTGCTCCATTATAGAGACCATGGATGTCTGTTACCTTATGGATGTTAAGGGCAACACGATAGCCTCTTCCAACCGCAACGCTCCGGACAGCTTTCTCGGGAAGAACTACTCTTTCAGGCCTTACTTCAAACAGGCCGCCAGCGGCGTTCCGGCGGTATACGCGGCGCTTGGCGTCACCTCAAATAAACGCGGGTTATATTACGCCTATCCTGTTTACGGCGATAAAGATGAACGCCCATCAGGTGTGATCGTGATCAAGGAGAATATAGAACATCTGAGGACGGTTATAGTCAAACCATATGAAGGTGTAATGATGATGACATGCCCCAACGATGTGATCTTCTTCTCTAACCGTGAAGACTGGCTTTATAAGACATTGTGGAAAGTCACGCCTGGGCAGATACTTGCGATAAAGGAATCAAGGCAGTTTGGTGAAGGGCCGTGGGAATGGTCGGGAGTTCAAAGGACGGA
Organism: Thermodesulfovibrionia bacterium; assembly: GCA_030646035.1. NCBI lineage: Bacteria > Pseudomonadati > Nitrospirota > Thermodesulfovibrionia > Thermodesulfovibrionia bacterium. Next base: position 99,823 of record JAUSMY010000058.1, read on the forward strand.
AGAGCATCATGCTGTTGATACTGTTGGGACGGAATATCATATTCATCAGAAAGAATTAAGAAATATGCCGGGATGGCAGATCGTATACCTTCATGAACATGAAAGAGTGATCGGCGGTATCGGAGGGGCACTACTCAAAAAAACAGGTTTTCTCTTTCTGGCGATAACTATATTTTTCGGCATTCTTATTCTGTATCTTCTCAGAACAGCAAGCCTGGATCTATCTCTTCGGAAGAAGGCGGCGGAGGAGTTGAAGAAGAGCGAGGAGCAGTTCAGGATGCTCTTTGACTCAGCTGTTGACGGCATATTTATTCTCGGCATGCAGGGTAATTTTCTGGATGTCAACAGGACCGCTCATGAGCGCCTGGGATACACTAAAGACGAGATGCTCTCGCTGAACATCAGGGAACTGGATCCGCCGGAGTTCGCCGTCCATGTGCCCAAACGTCTGGAACAGATACGGAAACAGGACTATGCTATCTTTGAGTCTGCTCATTGCAGGAAAGATAAAAGCATCATGCCGGTTGAAGTGAACTCGAGGGTAATAGACTATAAGGGACAGCAAGTTTTCTTCAGCGTCATTCGCGATATCACCGAGCGCAAAAAGGCGGAGGCGGAGCGGAATCATCTTAACAGGGCAATTCTGCTCGAAAGAAATTTTTCTCAGGCTGCGCTTGACAGTTTGCCGGGGCTCTTCTATCTCTTTGACGAACAGGGCAGGTTCATTCGCTGGAATAAAAACTTTGAGAAGGTCTCGGGTTATTCGGCTGAAGAGATCTCAGTCATGTCACCATTGGATCTCTTTGACGATACAGGCAAGAAGGTCATAGCTGAAAAGATCGGACAGGTTTTTCAGACCGGCGAAGCTACGGCGGAAGCTGATTTCTTGTCAAAAGACCGGATAAGCATCCCGTATTTTTTTACAGGGAAGCGCTTTGTTTTTGATCGTAAGTTCTGTCTGGTCGGTATGGGCATTGACATCTCAGATCGCAAAACGGCGGAAGAAGAACTGCACAAGAGCCTGCTTCTGCTTGCTGAAACCGGGAAGGTAGGGAAGGTCGGCGGGTGGGAACTTGATGTAACAACACTGGATCTATCATGGGCAGATGAAGTCAATCGAATCCATGAAGCGGATATGACATATCAGCCGACAGTTAGCGAAGCGATAAATTTCTATGCACCTTCGTCCAGGCCGATTATTGAACAGGCCTTACAGCGCGCTATAGAGCATGGAAAGCCTTTTGATTTGGAGTTGGAGATAATTACTGCAAAAGGAAATCATCGGTGGGTTCATGCTATTGGGCAAGCGGATCAGAAGCTTGATGGATCAAAAAAAGTTTTTGGTATTTGTCAGGATATCACCGGGCGCAAGAAGGCAGAGAAAGAACTCGACAGCCTGAACGGGCAGTTAAAGGAGAGGAACAAAGAGTTGCAGCAGATCGTTTACACGGTATCGCACGACCTTCGCTCGCCCATTATTAATATTCGGGGATACAGCAGGATGCTGGTTGATTATCTTCAGAAAGTTATTTCTGCCTATGCGCAGGAGAGTGTCACAAAAGAGGCGAGGGAAGAGGCTGTTCTTCTCGTGGATAAGGATATCCCTGAGGCGGTGTCATATATAGATGCGAGCATCAGCAAGATGGATTCCCTGCTTTCTGCAATGCTGAAGCTTTCGCGTTCATCAAGCGCTGAGCTGCAGATTGAAAAACTTGATATGGACAGGATAGTGTCTGATGTCCTGAATACGTTTAATTTTCAGATGCAGGAGATAGGGGCTGTGGTTGAGATATCGCCTCTTCCCTCTTGCTCCGGTGATGCTGTCCAGATAAATCAGCTGTTTTCAAACCTAATCGGCAATGCTGTTAAATATTATTCTCCTGAACGCCCTCTGGTTATAAATATCTCCGGCACTAAAGATAATGGGCAGGTTATCTATTGCGTTCAGGACAACGGCATCGGCATACCGTCAGATGAGCAGGGCCGGATATTTGATATCTTCTATCGCGGATACACTGAGGGCAGCACCGGTGAAGGTATCGGGCTTGCCATCGTTAGTAAGATAATCGAGAGACACGGCGGCAAGGTATGGGTCGAGTCTGAGGAAGGCAGGGGAAGCAGGTTTTATGTGCAGCTGAAATGCGCAAATGCGGCATAATTTAATTCCGGATAAATATAGAGATGAAAGAAAAGATAAACAAAAATCAGCTTGAGACGGAAACGGCGCTGAGAGTCAGCGAGGAAAAGTTCAGGGTACTATTTGAAAGTGCAATTGACGGTATTTTTTTGCTCTCCGACAATGGCGATGTGGTTGATCTGAACACGTCATTTGCCAAAATGCACGGATACACGGTTGCGGAGATGATGAAGATGAACCTCCAAGATCTTGATACGCCGGAAAGCGCCAAGCTGGCGACTGCGCGGTTACAGCGGTTGTTTGCCGGAGAACCGATGACTTTTGAGGTCGAGCACTATTGCAAGAACGGGCGAACGATTCCGCTGGAAGTGTCGGCAAACTTAGTCATTATCGGCAATGAAAAGTATATTTTAGGATTCCATCGCGACATCACCGAACGCAAGCGTGCTGAGGAGGCGCTGCAGGAGAGCGAGAAAAAATACCGCGTACTTGTTGAGACAATGAACGAGGGATTGGGAATTCAGGACAAAAACAATGTAATCACCTATATGAACAAGCGTGCCTGTGAAATGTTCGGCTATAAATCTGAGGAACTGCTTGGCAGGCCGATAGATATTTTATTTGATGAAGAAGGGCTGAAAACTTTTAAAGCCCAGATGGCACAGAGATGCCAGGGCAAAGAAGAAAACTATGAGGTCGTGTGGAGGCGCAAGGACGGGGGCAGTGTCCATACCATTGTGTCTCCGCATGTTGTTTTTGACGCGGAAGGGAATTATAACGGCAGTTTCGGGGTTTTTGTTGATATCACCGGGCGCAAGCTGGCCGAGGAAGAGAGGGATCGCCTTAACAGGGAGCTTGAGATAAAGAACAAGGAACTTGAGCAGATCATATATGCGGCATCGCATGACCTGAAGACCCCTCTTGTCAACATTAATGGTTACAGCCGTGAACTGCAAAAGACTTTAGATGATATAACGAGGGTTGTAGAGAGAGAAGAGATGTCTTCTGAAATCAGGGAAGAGATATCACCGCTTATAAAAGAACTGCCGGATTCATTTCGTTTTATCAGCACTAGCGTTGTAAGGATGGATGCTCTGCTGAACGGGCTTTTGCAGTTTTCGCGTGCCGGCAAGGTTGAATTGAAGAAAGAAGATATAGATATGAATATGCTGATAAATGAGATATTAGACAATCTTAATCACAGACTGAAAGACACAGGCGCAAGTCTCGAAGTGACTGACCTTCCGCAATGTACAGGGGATAGGGAACAGATAGGCAGGATATTCTCTAACCTTATTGAGAATGCAGTTAAATATCTTGACCCTTCGCGCAAAGGCGAGATAAAGGTCACAGGATATGTAAAAGATAACAGCTCTATCTATTGCGTAGAGGATAACGGCATCGGCATAGCTGTTGACCATCAGAAGCAGATATTCCACATATTCCATCAGCTTGACCCAATGAAGGTAGGAGAGGGCCTTGGGCTTGCGATAGTGCAGAGGATGGTGGAGAGGCACGGCGGGAAGGTATGGCTTGAGTCAGAGGCAGGCAAGGGGTGCAGGTTTTTTGTGGCGCTGCCCGCATAAAACAAGAGAGCGAAATTTATCTTGCATATATTTTTAAATACTAATATGATTTAATGCAGAGGATAAAACGGGACACACCCCTTAATCCCTGCTTAAGGCACCTGCTGTTGGCTCTTACTATAGGGGAAATAAAAAAAAGGATATGCCATGAAAAATAATATTGTGATCCTGTTGGCTGAAGATGATTTTGGGCATGCAGGGCTAATTATTAAGAACCTGAAGCGGTCGGGTATTGGAAATGAGATCATTCATTTCAAGGACGGGCAGGATACCCTTAATTATTTATCTGAGCAAACGCAGGTGCCTAAGGATCAAGGCGGGGCGGGGTATGTTCTGCTTCTTGATATCCGTATGCCGAGGGTTGACGGGATCGAGGTGCTCACCAGGATGAAAAAGGATGAGAGGCTGCGCAGGATACCGGTGATCATGGTAACAACAACGGACGACGACGCGACTGTTAATCTATGCTATGAACTGGGATGCGCAAGCTATATATCCAAGCCGGTTGATTATGATGCATTTATTAAGATGGTTCAGGAGCTGGGAGCATATTTAAAGATGATGGAAGTTCCGGAGTAAACAATATAATGCTATCGAAGAAAGTGAACAGGACAGGGGGCATAATCCTTGTTGTTGAGGATGATAAGGGAGTAAACAACCTTATTGTAAAGACGCTGCAGGAGGCGGGGCATAATGCCATGGGTGTCTTTACCGGCAGGGAAGCTGTCACAAATGTGATGACCGGTAATGTCAGCCTGATGGTGCTTGACTACAAGCTTTCGGATATATCAGGGAAACAGGTCATAGAGTCGCTTGCCAAAGAGGGCTGTGCTATCCCCTTTATTGTTGTTACGGGATTCGGCGATGAGAGGATAGCTGTTGAGATGATGAAGCTTGGCGCGACAGACTACATCGTTAAAAACGAAAACCTGATGGAGATACTCCCTTTCAGGGTTAAGAAGGCGCTGAAAGAGATCTCGCATGAAAATATAGTCAATGCGATTGACAGTGTGCTGACGAAGAGCGAGGCAAATCTCAAGAGCATCCTTACAGCTTCCCCTAACGGCATAGGTCTGCTTAAGGACCGGAAAATGCAATGGGTAAGTGAAAGGTTCATAGAGATGATCGGTTATTCAGAGGATGAACTTGTCGGCAGTTCTACAGAGATGTTTTACGACAGGCATGAGGAGTATGAACGTGTCGGCAGTGCGCTCTATGATGACATCGCCCAGAAAGGCAGGGGTGAGGTTGATACAAGGTGCAGGCGTAAAGACGGCACTTACATTGATGTAAATATCCAGGTAGCCCCTCTTAACCCCGAGAATCTTGATATGGGTGTTATCTTCTCGTTCTCGGATATTACAGAGCGGAAGAGATATGAAAGAGAGCTTTTTGAGTCGAAACAGGATTGGGAAGATGTATTCAACTCAGTAACTGACATGATAACGGTCCATGATATTGACTTTAATATCATACGGTCAAATAATGCGGCAAAGGAAATTCTCCACCTGCCGGTTCTTCAGGATATGCAGGCAAAGTGTTTCCAATTTTATCACGGCACTGCCTGCCCGCCTGAGGGATGCCCGAGCTGTGACTGCCTCAAGACCGGCAAACCTGCTACCTTTGAGGTCTTTGAGCCGCATCTTAATAAATTCATTGAGATAAGGTCCATGCCCAGGTTTGATAAAGAGAATAAACTCATCGGCCTTATCCATGTTGTGAGGGACATCACTCAAAGGAAGAAGATGGAAGATGAGATACATGAGAGTGAAGAGCGTTACCGCGAGCTGTTTGAGAATACAAGCGACATCATACAGAGTGTGGATGCTGAAGGTAAATATATTTTTGTTAACTCTGCGTGGCTTAAGACCTTTGGCTACACAATGGAGGAGGTCAAAGGTCTCTCTATTTTTGATATGTTGCATGAGGATTGTGTAGACCACTGCGCGGATGTTTTCAATAATGTAATGTCCTGCGGGCAGCAGGATAATATACAAACTACTTTTGCTGCCAGGGACGGAAGCAAAGTAGAGCTTGAAGGAAATGCGCGGAGCAGGATTGTGAACGGGAAGCCGGTATCTATCCAATGTATATTCAGGGACGTAACGGAACGCAAAAAGTCTGAGGAGATGCTCCAGCGCCATATTAAGCGCATAAATGCCCTGCATTCTATTGATATAGCTATTACATCAAGCATTGACCTGCGTGTCACGCTTGACATCTTCCTTGAACAGGTCATCAGCCAGCTTGGCTTGGATGCTGCTGCTGTCCTGCTTCTGGATGAGGCCTCTATGACGCTAAGGTATTTCGCTTCCAAAGGTTTCCGTTCACCAGCATTAAAACATGCAAATGTAAGAATGGGCGAGAGTTACGCCGGCCGCGCGGCAAAGGAGCGCCGTATTATATCTATCCCGAACCTTAAGGATGAACCCTCGGCATTTAAAACTTCGGTACATTTCAGCAAAGAAGAATTTGTAACATATTTTGCCGTGCCGCTCATTGCGAAAGGACAGGTCAAGGGGGTTCTTGAGATATTCAAGCGCACACTCTTTAATGCTGATGATGAGTGGCTGGATTTTTTCAATACCGTTGCCACACAGGGAGCTATAGCCATAGATGACGCTACGCTTTTTGAGGATCTCAAACGTTCCAATATCGACCTTGCCATTGCATATGATTCCACAATTGAAGGATGGGCAAGGGCGCTGGACCTTCGCGACAGAGAGACAGAGGGGCACTCAAGGCGTGTTACTGAGATAACCATAAGCATGGCCCGCGAACTCGGAGTTAGGGAAGAAGATATTGTCCATTTAAAAAGAGGCGCTCTTCTGCATGATATAGGCAAGATGGGGATACCTGACAGCATACTGCTCAAGCCCGGCAAGTTAACGGATGAGGAATGGAAGATAATGAAGAATCATCCCAATCTTGCACATGCAATGATCTATCCGATCAACTATCTGCGGCCTGCCCTTGATATCCCGTTCTCGCATCATGAGAAATGGGACGGCTCCGGTTATCCGAACGGGCTTAAAGCAAATGAGATACCGCTTGGAGCAAGGATATTCTCGTTAATAGATGTCTGGGATGCCTTGTCATCTGACCGGCCTTACCGGGATGCATGGCCAAAGGAAAAGGTAGTAGAGTATATCCGCTCACAGTCAGGCATTTACTTTGACCCCGCCATGGTTGATGTCTTTCTTAACCTGATAAGCACAATGCCGGAAGAGGATTAAAAAGGCCGTTATTCCCATTCGCAAGTGAAACTATTTACCCCTGCTTTTCCCCGGTATCCTCAACAGATGATTTTTCACACCGGTCCAGATGCATATCTTCATATGAAGCAGGGTCATGCAGTGATTCCAGATGGGTAAAGACAGTGACATTCGGCAGTGCGCTGCGGATGTCTGCCTCTATGCATTCCAGGAGATGATGGCCGCGCTCGACCGTCCACAAGCCGGGAACTAGCACATGGAGCGAAACAAATTTGCGCGACCCTGCCTGGCGGGTGCGTATGGCGTGGTATTCAACCCCGTCATGCAGATAAGGTTCCAGAGCTTTTTTTACCATTTCCTGTTCCTTTGCAGGAAGCGCTGCATCCATTAACCCTGACATGGACTCACGAACTATGCGAAACCCTGACCAGACGATATTACCCGCGACAATTATGGCGACAACAGGGTCGAGGCGTTCCCATCCGGTCACTGCTACTGCGCCGACTCCGATAAGCACACCGCCTGAAGTCCACACATCCGTCATAAGGTGATGAGCGTTCGCCTTGAGGGTGATCGAGTGATGGCGTTTGCCTGCCTTCAGCAGGATAAGCGCAACGAAAAAGTTGACAAGAGATGCCGCGACCGAAATGATCATTCCCAATCCGATCTGCTCAATGGGCCTTGGCGAGATAAACCTCGGCACAGCTGCTACAGCGATGCTTACAGCCGCTATAAGGATAAGCGTGCCTTCAACCCCGCTCGAAAAATATTCAGCCTTGCCGTGTCCGTAGGTGTGATCTTCATCAGCAGGCCGCGCTGCTATCGTAAGCATTGATAAAGCCATGATAGCGCCGGCAAGGTTCACAAGCGACTCCATCGCATCAGAAAGCAGGCCTACCGAACCTGTCAGAAGATACGCTATGGTCTTGAGCGCCATTGTGACGAGAGCAGCAGCGATCGAGAGCCATGCAAAGCGCGTAAGAGATGAACGGTCTGTAGTTGAATTGTTTAATATCATGCTTCAGGTAAATAATTCCTCCCCCTTTTAGCAGAGGGGGAGGAGGTGGGATTTAATAGATTTAGCCGCAGCTGCTGCAGCCTGAACCTGAGCCTGAGCCGCATGATGATGCAGGGGGATTGCCGGTGAACATGAATCCCTGTTTGTCGCCGTCATCAATAAAGTCCAGCTCCATGCCCATAAGCTTTGCTGACGCGGATGGATCAACAAAGACCTTAAGCCCGCCTTTCTCTACAACTGAGTCACCGTCTTCAGGGGTTTCAACAACATCTATTCCAAAAGAAGGCCCGCAGCAGCTGCTTCCTGCCATATACAGCCTCAATCCGAAATTATCTTTTCCCTCTGCAGAAAGTATCTCTTTTGCTTTTTCAACTGCCACATCTGAAATGGTCAACATATATTTTCTCCTTAAACTGTTTTTTATGCTTCTGTATTTAAGATAAATGAATCAGCGCAATAAAATCAATTTGAGAGGAATTATTACTGCTATTGAGGCGTGAAATGAGTTAAAATAAGCCGCTATGCATATAGTCTTGATATTATCTTTCGGGGCATATCTTTTCGCGCTATTCATAAGGCCGCTTCTTTTCCTCGGGATCCTTCTTCAGTCAGGATATATATTATGGAGGGCGTCTGAGCTTGAAAGGCTTCCGCTTGTTGGCCCGCATGACACAATGGTTTTTTTAGCCGCGTCTATCGCGGCATTTGCGCTGCCTTTCTGCAGTAAGATAAAGAACAGCAGGGTGTTCCATAATCTTATCGTTGTTTCAGCGGCATTATTAACAGTTCTTGCGCTTATCTACGAGCCGCGCAACATCCCGCTTCCTCCTGTGCTTAAGACCTTCTGGTTTGAGACACACGTTGTGCTTGCCTTTATGTCTTACGCGCTTTTCGGAGTCGCGTCAGTGCTTGGTTATGTATATCTCAAAGACAATGAAGCTATGACCGAGGGCTTACAGTACAGGGCGATACTTATCGCGTATTGCCTATTTACATTGTCCATGATATTCGGCGGTATATGGGCTTATCTTGCGTGGGGGAATTACTGGCTCTGGACGCCCAAGGAACTCTGGACAAGCATTCTATGGATATTCTACAGCTTTTATCTTCACGCGCGCCTTAGGCAGTGGTGGACAGGAAGGCCTGCAGCCATCCTCGGCATAGCCGGGTTCGGAGTGGTCATGTTTACATATCTCGGGGTAAGCCTCTTAATGAAGAGCTCGCATAGTTTCTGATAATTACTCTGATGAAAAACATATATGAAATATTGCTGTCTTTAAGAACAAGCCTCTGGCTTCTCTTTCTGATCACGCTCTTTTTTATAGCAGGCGCGGTCATCATGCCCTCCTATCCTGAGTTCTCTTCAATTGACATCCCGCTCTTTAAATGGCTTGTGCAGCAGCCGTCCGGCGCAACGTGGTGGTTATGGGGAGCTGTCGGTCTGCTTGGTATACTTTCGGTAAACACGCTTTTTTGCAGCATCGAATCGATCATCAAAAAGAGAAAGGTGACCCAGTGGCTGCTTCTTATCTCGCCGCAGATAATTCATATAGGATTTATCTTTATTCTTCTTGCTCATCTTCTGGGCGCTGTCGGCAGCTATCATTATAAAGTCGCTGTTGCAGAGGGCTATCAGGTCAAAATATCAGAGGGTGAACTTCTCAGGGTAAAGAATATTGATATACAGGTTGATCCTCAGGGATATGTAAATGACTGGAGCCTTGATCTGGAGTATTTATCCGGCGGTATGGTTATTGATGAAGACCGGATAGCTCCCAATAAACCGTCACTCCATAACAGCCTGAATATTATTGCAAAAGATGTTCAGCCGTATCCAAAAGCAGCGCTTCTGCAGATAAGCAAAGACCCGGGCGCTGTATGGGCGCTTGCCGGCAGCATCCTCTTTATCACCGGCATTCTCACACTCATCGTGTTAAAAATAAGGATAGAAAAGATAACGGTTTGATATGTCAAATATGAAGACTACAGTAATCATCCCGGCGCTGAATGAGGAAGAGACTCTCCCGAAAGTCCTTGCGGACATGCCTCACGGCATAATAAACGAGGTGATAGTTGTTGATAATGGGAGCTCTGACAGGACCGCTCTCATAGCAAAAGATTGGGGCGCTACTGTGCTCTTTGAGTCAAGAAGAGGCTATGGCTATCCCTGTCTCAGGGCGATCGAATACCTGAAGACAGCCCCGCCTGATGTCGTGGTCTTTGTTGACGGAAACTACAGCGACCATCCTTCAGAGATACCAAAACTACTTAGGCCCATTGAGAAAGACGGGTATGACATGGTGCTCGGGTCAAGGGTTATGGGAGAATGTGAAAAGGGCGCGCTCCGGCCGCCTGTGCTCTTCGGCAACTGGCTTGCCACAACACTGATGAGGCTATTTTACGGTTTCAGATACACTGACCTCGGCCCGTTCAGGGCTGTAAGGTTTGATAAGCTCCTTGCCCTTGATGTCAAAGACAATCTCGGCTGGACGCTTGAGATGCAGATAAAGGCTGTGAAGAAAAGATACAAGATTCTTGAGGTTCCTGTAAGTTACCGGAAAGGCGAGGGGAAATCCAAGCTGACAGGAAATATAAAGGGAATATTCAAGGTCGGGTTCAAGATACTCTGGAATATCTTCAAATACCTTTTTACGAATTGATAGCGCACTGCTTTTGTATGAAAAAAAGACTTGAATCTTTCCTGTTTTTAATGTTTAACTTATATCAGGATGCTTTTTATCCTTATTATTTTTTCTTGCAATAATCCAATATCATGAAAGAAGAAACGAAGAACAATCAACTTGATATGAAGTCCCTTCCTGCCATCCAGATAATAGATGCGATGGGTGACGGCATCAGCGTTCAGGATACTGATTTCAAGGTGCTGTACCAGAATCAGGCTCATATAAAGATGGCTATGGGAGAGTTTGTCGGAGAGTACTGCTATAAGGCATACGCTCATAGTGATAAGATTTGCAAGAACTGCCCTGTTGCCGCGTCATTTAAGGACGGCAATGTCCACTCATTAATAAAGCCATCTCCACCGGACAGGGATATCCCGGATATTGAGATAAAGGCGTCACCGCTAAAAGACACTTCAGGAAGAATAATAGCCGGTATTGAGATAGTGAGAGATATTTCCGAGCGTATTAAGACTGATGCAAGGCTTGCAGAGAGCGAGGAGCGCTACAGGGAACTCTTTGATAATGCCCATGATTTGATCCAGAGCGTTAGCCCGGACGGGAAGTTCATATATGTTAATAACGCCTGGCTTCAGACGATGGGCTATACGATGAAAGAGCTTCAAAGTATCACCATGTTCGACCTCATAGATCCGAGCTGCATGGGCCACTGCATGGAGCTCTTCAAAAAGGTGATGTCAGGGGAGCCTCAGAGGAATATTGAAGCGATCTTTATTGCCAAAGACGGACATAAAGTAGAAGTTGAAGGCAATGTGGGCTGCCGCATTATTGACGGGAACCCCGGCGCTACCCATGGAATATTCAGGGATATTACCGAGCGTAAAAAGTCAGAATATGCCCTGATATTCAACGAGGAGCGTTACCGGTCACTTGTCGAATCGACTGAGGATTCAATATATCTTCTTGACAGAGACTGTAAATATCTCTTTATGAACAAACACCATATAGAGAGGCTTGGCCTGGCAGAGTCCGGATATGCCGGTAAAGGATACGGGGATCTGCACTCAGCAGAAGATACGGAATCTTTTGCCAAACTGATAGACAAGGTATGTGATACCGGGGAGTCTTCCCAGCAGGAGTATAAGTACAAGGGGATCAATGATGATAGGCACTTGCACTTCATCAGGACCCTCAGCCCTGTAAAAGACAAGGATGGCAAAGTTACCGCAGTTACTGTTTTATCAAAGAATATAACTTCCCGCAAGCGCTTCGAGTTTGAGCTTCAGATGAATGAAGAGAGGTACAGGTCACTGGTTGAATCTACAGAGGATTCGATATATCTTGTTGACAAGAATTACAAGTACCTGTTCATGAACAAGAAGCATATATCGAGGATGGGGCTTCTGGATTATGATTTTAAAGATCACTCTTATGTTGAACTTCACTCTCCCAAAGAGACAAAGGAGTTCATAAAATTGATCGATGAGGTATTTGACACAGGCCTCTCCATCCAGATGGACCACAAGAGTTCAAGAGATGATATGTATTTTCTCAGGACCTTAAGCCCGGTAAGGGACAAGGACGGCAAGGTCATCGCCGTCACGGTGATCTCCAAAAATATTTCCGACAGGAAAAGGATGGAGGAAGAACTCCGTACCCTCTCAATTACAGATGAGCTTACAGCCCTTTATAACAGGAGAGGATTTCTCATGCTTGCCGGCCAGCAGCTTAAGCTGGCGAACCGCCTGAAAAGAGGGGTGCTCATCTTTTACGCCGACTTGGATGACCTGAAGATCATAAATGACAAGTACGGGCATCAGGAAGGCGACCGCGCCATTTCTGAGACTGCCAATCTTCTGAGGGAAGTCTTCAGGGAGTCTGATATTATAGCCCGTATCGGCGGCGATGAGTTTGTTGTGTTCCCTGTGCATACCACCGGTTACAGCACAGAGACACTTAGCGCCAGGTTCAAAGAACATCTCAGGGTTTACAATACGAAAAGATCTGCCCCATATGATCTCTCTATTAGCATAGGGATCGCGTATTATGAAAAGTGCAGCCATTCAATTGAGGAACTCCTGGTTCAGGCTGACAAGCTGATGTATGAACAAAAGAAAGAGAAACAGAAAAAATGATACGGCAATCGGATCAGGTTTTCTGTTGAGGTTTATTCTTTAAGTACATCTTTATCTCATGCTCAAAGTTATCGCTGAAGCCCCCCTTGCCGAGGTTATCACTTATCTCATCAAGGCTCCATGCACGCACTTCATCTATCTCGTCATGCTGAAACTTTATCTTCCCGGCATAGACACATGAAAATGTATAAACAAGCTCTGTCTCATAAGGGTTTGAGTGGATGTATGTATAAAGGAATTCAGTATTGCAAGAGGTTATGCCTAACTCTTCTTCCATCTCACGGCTGAGCGCTTCATCAATGGATTCTCCAGCATTGACATGTCCACCGACGGAAGTGTCCCATCTGCCCGGGGCTACATCTTTAGTCATTGACCGTTTCTGCAGAATAAGCCTGCCATTTATATCAAATACAAGCGCATGAACAACTTTATGCATTAATGAAGGATTGCCGTGTATCTTAGTTCTCGCGAGGGTCTTTATCGTCCTTCCATCCTCATCTACAACATCTAAAAGCTCTTCGCTCATTCCGCCTCCCTTTCTGTTGAATTATTATAAACAAGGTGCTATAGTCTTTGCATGAAAACCGCCCTTACCATAGCAGGCTCTGACCCTACCGGAGGCGCAGGCTTGCAGGCTGACCTGAAGGTATTCATGTCTCTCGGGGTCTACGGCCTGAGCATCCCGTCCGTGCTTACCGCGCAGAACACAAGAGGGGTGCATGATGTGCATGAGGTGCCTGCTGATTTTTTCTCTAAACAGATCAGCCATCTACTCAATGATATCCGGCCGGATGCCCTTAAGACAGGCATGATATATTCTCCTGAGATTGTCCAGCTGATAGCCCAAAATATCAAAGAACACTCTTTGAATAACCTTGTCATTGATCCTGTGACCGTCTCTTCAACCGGCGTGCCTCTTATTAAAGAAGGCACCCTTGAGGCGATCAAAGAGATCCTCTTTCCTCTCGCAAAGGTGGTGACCCCTAACTTATATGAGGTCTCTCTTCTCACCGGCATGGAGGTCATTGAAGAGGATGAGATGAAAGAGGCTGCTGTCAAACTCATGCGGCTCGGCCCGGAGAATGTGATAATCACAGGCGGGCATCTTCAGGGAAGGGCGATGGATCTGCTCTTTGACGGGGATGATTTCTTCCTGCTTGAAGGCGGCAGGGTTGAAGGTGACTTTCATGGAACGGGATGCGTATTTTCATCTGTCATAACGGCAAGCCTTGCGCTCGGTTATGATGTAAAGGCGTCAATGGTCAAGGCAAAGGCGTTCACGCTGAAGGCTATTGAGAGTGCGGAGACATTCGGCAGCGGGCTGAGGATACTGGGGATTTAATTATTCTTTTTCGCTTGCGACCCTTATTACTGTCTTAACATTTCCTCTAGGATTAAAGTCCCCGACTACTTCAACCTGCCTTGGTTTCAGGAGTTTCTTCAGGTCATCGAATATCTTATTCGTAACTGATTCGTGAGATATGCCCTCGTTCCTGAAACTGTTGAGATACAGCTTAAATGACTTCAGCTCTACTATATATTTATCCGGAACATAGCTTACCCTTATGGTCGCAAAATCAGGATAGCCTGAGCGCGGGCAGAGGCAGGTAAATTCGCACGAACTTATTTCAATCGTGTAGTCCTTTTCAGGGTTTGGGTTAGGCCATCTTTTCAACCCTGCGCCTGCTATAGCTTTTTCACCGTATTTCATACGAAAGTATTATACCTGATTACTGCTTTCCAATTCCCCGCTCCGCTTTAAATCACGCCTAACTTGTTATTTAAATGAAAAATCATTTAAATTAGAATTATGGCTGTGCTACCTATAATAAAGTACCCTGATAAGGTATTGCTGAAGAAGACATTGATCGTCAAGAAGTTTGATGATGAGCTGCAGGACCTTATCGATAATATGATAGAGACGATGTATGCCGCGCCGGGAGTCGGGCTTGCAGCCAATCAGGTCGGGGTATCCAAACAGGTGGTTGTAATTGACGCGAGCACTGAGGATGAAGATATCCAGCTTATCACGCTTATTAATCCTGTTCTGGTCTTTTCTGAGGGAGAGATCGAGATGGAGGAGGGGTGCTTAAGCCTGCCGGGATATTATACCGTTGTGCGCAGGTTTGAAAGGGTGATTGTGAAGGCGCTGGACAGGGAGAGCAATGAGATAGAGGTTGAGGGTACAGGGCTTTTATCCAGGGCGCTCCAGCATGAGATCGACCATCTGAACGGCGCCTTGCTCATAGACAGGATAGGCCGCATCAGAAAGGATTTTTTCAAAAAGCGTTTCTTGAAAGAGAGAAAGAAAGAGAAGGTAGGCCCTTAAAGGTGAACTCTTGAATATCGTCTTTTTCGGCACACCTGAATTTGCAGTCCCCGCACTTAAAGCCCTTCTGGATAATAAACATCAAGTGCTTGCCGTTGTAACCCAGCCTGACAGGCCTTGCGGACGCGGAAGGCATATCGCATATTCTCCGGTAAAAGCTGCGGCTGATGCAGCAGGGCTTAGGATAATCCAGCCGGATAGGGTCAGGGATACAGGTTTCATAGAAGAACTGAGGAAGATCGGCGCTGATGTGATAGTGACCGCGGCATATGGACAGATCCTTCCCCGTGAAATACTCAACATGCCTGAGAAGGGTTGTATAAATGTTCATGCGTCTCTGCTTCCGAAATACCGCGGCGCTTCACCAATTAGCCAGTCTGTCATCAATGGCGACACTGAGACAGGCGTAACAACTATGCTCATGGATGAGGGCATGGATACAGGAGATATCCTGCTTCAGGAAAAGGTTGAGGTATCTTATACTGATACTGCTGGAAGCTTATCCCGGAGGCTCTCTGTTGTCGGGGCTGAACTTCTTCTTCTCACCCTTGAAAGATTGGAAGAAGGCGGCATTGTCCCAAAGCCTCAGGCAGGGGAAGTTTCTTTTGCCCCTCTTCTTAAAAAGAGCGACGCTATTATTCAATGGGAAAGGACGGCAATAGATTTGTACAATTTCATAAGGGGCATGAACCCGTGGCCCTGCGCTTACACTTTTCTTGAAGGTGATATGATAAAGATATTAAGATCAGAAAGAATGGACGGCGAGGCAGAGGCAGGTGTCGTAAGCATGGTAACCAAGAAAGAGATCTTCGTAGGAACGGGCAAGGGGCTGCTATCCATACTTGAGGTACAGGCTCCGGGCAAAAGGCCGATGGATATAAAAGCTTTTTTACAGGGCAGGCGCATTCATGAAGGGGTGAGGTTCAATGACAAACCGGCTGCTTAGATGGCTCTTCTTTAAGGCAGGGTTTCCCGTGGTCATTATATGGGGATGGCTCTTCAGGATAGACAGCAGGAGGATTCAGGGCATATTGATAAAGATCAATAATGCGCTTGTCATGAGGGCATGGACAGGGCCTGTCAAAACTCTGCTTCTTCTGCTCCCGCACTGCATACAGAGGAGCGAATGCAGCATAAGGATCACATTTGATATTACAAATTGTAAGATGTGCGGGAAATGCCCGGTCGGTGACCTTGTAAAGGTTGCGGATAAACATAAGCTGAACCTCTCGGTGGCAACAGGCGGCGGTATCGCAAGGAGAACAGTTGATAGTGTCAAGCCTGATGCCGTGGTGGCTGTTGCCTGCGAGCGCGACCTCATAAGCGGTATCAGGGATATATACCCCGTTCCCACTCTGGGGATATTGAACGAGAGGCCCTTCGGCCCGTGTTTCAACACAAGCGTTGATATAATCCTTGTCGAGAAGGCGATAGCTTTTTTCGCCGGATAAATTTACTTAAATAACTCCCGCAGACTCAGCTTCTTCTCTGAATGCTTTATCTTGCAATGTTTCCGTAATTATTTTAATCTTATCTATGTTTAAAAATTTCATCAGGATGTTCTCATATTTCATTGGTTTTGTCCTTCTTGCGGCAGCTGCATTCTTTCTGGTATATAAACTGCTGAATTTCAATAAAGTAGCCATGCCCTCTCTCACAGGCAAGAGCATCTTTGAGGCACAGGAACTTCTTCAGCCCGGAGGATTATCGCTCGTGGTTGAAGGCGAGGAATATGATACAGATATCCCGAAAGATCATATTCTAAAGCAGGACATCCCTGCCGGAGAGAAGGTCAAGTCAGGAAGCGAGATAAAGGTCATAACAAGCAAAGGCGTTGAAATGTTTTCCATGCCCTCTTTTGAGGGGCAGGTTTTTGAAGAGGCGAAACTGACCCTTTTAAATCTCGGGATGAATGTCGGCAAGGTCACAAGCGTGCATTCTGATTCTGTAGAAGAGGGTGTGATAATCGCACAGAGGCCTCTGCCCGGGAATGTGCAGAGCAGCAAGGTGAACTTTCTTGTGAGCCTCGGGCCGTACGATGTTTCATACTTATGCCCCTCATTTGTCAAGATGACTGTTGATGATGCCAGAGCGCTGGCAGCGACACTCGGCATAAAGCTTGTTGAGCAGGAAGAGGGCAATGTCGTAATATTCCAGAAACCTGAGGCAGGAGCAACCATTCAAAGGGATGACTCTATTGAGGTGACATTAGGACGGCGCGGGGGCGTCTGGTTTTAGATATAATATGCTGACATTATTCAATAAATATAAGGAGAAAACATGATCAAGATAGCGCCGTCGATATTGTCTGCTGATTTTGCAAGGCTTGGAGATGAGATAAAGGCTGCTGAAAATGCAGGGGCTGATTTCATTCACATTGATGTAATGGACGGGCACTTTGTCCCGAATATAACTATCGGGCCGCTTGTTGTCAAAGCTGCCAGGAAGAGCACATCACTGCCTCTTGACGTGCATCTTATGATAGAGGATCCTGATAAATATATTGATGAATTTGTTGACAGCGGGGCGGATATCATAACAGTGCATGCAGAGTCATGCGTCCACCTGCACAGGACGATACAGAAGATAAAGGAGCGCAAAGTTAAGGCAGCTGTCTCTTTCAACCCCTCAACCTCTCTGCACGAACTGGAGTTCATACTGCCTTACCTTGATATGGTGCTTATCATGTCTGTCAATCCGGGATTCGGCGGGCAGAAGTTCATACCCGAGTCCTTGCAGAAGATAGAGATGCTGAAGAACATACTGCTCGACAGAGACTCAAAGGCTGAGATAGAGGTTGACGGCGGTGTCACGGTTGACAATGTTGCTGAAGTGCAGAAGGCAGGCGCGGATATAGTCGTCATGGGAAGCGCGTTCTACAACTCCAAGGATTATACTGAGACAGTGAGGATGGTCAGGGAAAGGTGCAAGTGAGCTGTGAAAATTATTTCCCTATACGAACTTAATCAGCTCATCAGGGCTGTTCTTGAAGGTTCATTTCCTGAGACGTTCCTTATCACAGCTGAGATAGCATCATGCGATGTGAAGAATCATTGCTACCTCTCTCTTGTTGATAAAGAGAATGATGCCATCAGGGCTGAGATCAAGGCTGTCATCTGGGCTGATAAATATAAAAAACTCTCTGCAGTATTCACACAAGCCACAGGTGTTGAACTTACTAAAGGAATTAAAATACTCTTTGAAGCTTCTGTAAGTTTCCACGAAAGATACGGGCTTAAGCTCAATATCGTAAACATTGACCCTTCTTACACCATCGGCGAGATGGCTGTAAAGAGAAAAGAGATATTAGAGCGGCTTGTCAAAGAGGGGCTCAAAGACAGGAACAAAGAGCTTGAATTCCCCCTTGTCCCGCAGAAGATAGGTATAATCTCTTCATCAACAGCTGCGGGTTATGAAGACCTGATGACTCACCTGGCAAACAACTCCTACGGATATAAATTCACATGCAGACTTTATGAAGCACTTATGCAGGGCGACAGGGCTGAGGAGTCGGTTGTGAGCGCACTTCAAAAGTGTATGGCTGATGCTGCCAGGCTTGATGTTGTCGTCATTGTGAGAGGCGGAGGCGGACAGGCAGACCTCCAGTGCTTTGACAGCTACGAGATAGCAAAGTCCATCGCCTTCATGCCTGTTCCTGTGATCGCAGGCATAGGTCATGAGCGTGACATCACCGTTGTTGATGAGGTATCAAACATGCGCGCCAAGACTCCGACCGCTGTCGCAGACCTTATAATTACAAGGGTGAAAGATTTTGAGGACAGGCTTGATTCATTGACGCATAATCTTGTCCATGGCACTCAGCGGCTTACATCAGATGAGAGAGAGAGGATATCAGCTCTTGCAAAAAACCTTGAGGCTGCCGTCAGAAAAGAACAGCTTGATAACGCATACAGGCTTGGTATTTTTATAAAAGGTTTAAAATATTCCCTCAAGCTGATACAGTCTGAAAAGGAGAGGCTTCGCTCCAGAGAGGGCAATGTAGGCCATCTCAATCCGGCGAATGTGCTTAAGAGGGGCTACAGCATCACATACCACAACGGCAAAGCGATAAGCTCTTCTGCAGAAGCAGAGGCTGGAGATATATTGCGCACAGTTCTGCATAAGGGAGAATTGACAAGCACAGTTGAAAAGCAAAGCAGGAGGAAGACTCATGGATGATACGCCAAGTTATAAAGACGCAATTGAAGAGATAGAATCAATTGTCGGAGAGATCGAGAACGAGAGCATAGACATTGACGCATTGGCTGAAAAGGTCAAAAGGGCTGCCTATCTTATCAAATACTGCAAGACGAAATTAAAGAATACCGATAATGAGGTCAAGAAGGTTTTAAAAGAGTTTGAAAAAGAGAGTTGAAAATATAATTTTATTAACAATGGAGAAGACAGATGAATAATTCAGCAATAAAATATTTTGAAGCAGCAGAGAAGCAGAGAAAATCAGCGCAATACGCAAAGGCGGTCGCTTCCTATATAACCGCTCTTGATATTTTCAAAGAGGAATCAGACCTTACAGGCATACTCAACTGCACTATCGCGATAGCCGATACACTCAGAGCGAAAGGCGATTTCAGTCTTGCAAAGGTATTCTATGAAGAAGGATTGGGCATTGCCGAGGCGCTTGATGACAGGGCATCAGAGGCGGACGCGATGACAGGGCTCGGGCTTTCCATAAGAGCGTTAGGCGACTGGAAAGAGGCGATGCGTCTAATAGATAAGGCAAACAGGATATACGGCTCTATGGATGACAGGTATGGAGAGGCGTTTTCCATTTGGGCAAAGGCAGGGACATACAGGATAAAGGGTGATGTTAAAAAGGCGGTCGAGACATTTCATGACGCGCTTGTCCGTTTCAGAAAGCTCAAAGACAAGTCAGGGGTAGCGTATTCCTACTGCGGTCTTGGAGGCTCTTCAAGGGTCTCAAATAATTTCAGTGACTCCGGGAAGTATTACACGCTTGCCAATAAGAACTTCCAGGAGCTGAACGACAGCTTCGGCATGGCGTATTCATACTGCGGGCTTGGCAATGTCCAGAGGATGCACGGCAATTACAAAGAGGCGCTCGCGTATTTCAAAAAAGCGGGCGTCCTATACAAAAAGATAGGCGACAGGGTCAGCTATGCTTACACCTTATGGAGCGTAGGCGTGTCGAATATCATGCTTGGTGATTTTGAAAAGGCAAAGAAGAGTTTTGATGAATCCGACAGTTTTTTCATAGAGACAAAAGACCCCAGAGGCAGGATCTACTGCATGCTCGGATTTTCCGAACTTGATTATCTCTCAGGCAGAAAGAAGAAAGCAGAGGCGACAGCTTCCAAAGCGATAAAACTCGCAGAGAAATATCAGTTCAAGCTTGAGATGGGATACGCGAAAAGACTTTCCAAAGCGATAGCGTCCGGTAATGTTTTTCCATTGAACCTGCCATAGGTTATTTAATTAATACTATGACAATGACAAGCGAACAACCTCTGTTTGTCATTATCATACCGCTATGGCTGGCTGAACTAAAACAATATGCACTTTACTTTAGGTTGAACTTAAAGTAAAGTGACAATCCCGAATCATGCCAAAAGCCCACCCAAATCCTCACTGATTAGCACGAGATTTCCGCTGAAGTTGTTGTAATCAACTTCCTTGAAATAAACCATTCTTTCTGTTACTCTAAATGCAATTTCAAGATGAATTCCCCCGATGCTCTAACTGTAAAGGAAGAACCAAGAAAGGCAGGACAGCTTGACAGGGTCATTGCCAAGACGATCGATTTTATAATTGTCGGAGCGCTTGTTGAGATAATTCCTGTGGCAGGCTATTTTGCAGGGCTGGTATATCTTCTGATCTCTGACGGGGTGAATGAGGGCAGGAGCCTGGGTAAGTGGCTCATCGGATTGAGGGTCGTTCTCAGGGGTTCTCCTTCGGTGCAGTGCAGCTTGAAAGAGTCTATATTGAGAAATTTTTTCTTTGGCGTCGCATACCTTATTTTCGGCGTTTTAAGAGTGATACCGTTAATAGGGTGGATATTATCGATTGCGGTCTTTGGAGTTGTTGTATTTTTTGAATGGCTTATCATGTTCGGCAGTGTGGATGGAGGGCGTTTCGGTGACGAGATCGCCAAGACAATGGTTATTGAAGGGAAATAGGGAGGAATAGATGTTTCAGAAAATATTAGGCTGGTTCTCAAATGATCTTGCAGTTGACCTCGGCACTGCAAATACGCTTGTATATGTAAAAGGCAAGGGCATAGTCAGCAATGAGCCTTCGGTCGTGGCTGTTATGAGGCAGACGGGAAAGGTCATCGCTGTAGGCGCTGAGGCGCAGAAGATGCTCGGCAGGACACCGGCGGATATTATAGCAATGAGGCCGTTAAAGGACGGCGTTATCGCTGATTTTGATAAGACAGGCGAGATGCTCAAATACTTCATCAGAAAGGTGCATAACAGAAAGAGCTTTATCTCTCCGAGGATCGTTATCGGTGTTCCATCCGGCATTACTCAGGTTGAACAGAGGGCGGTCAAGGATGCGGCGCAGGCATCAGGCGCCAGGGAGATATATCTTATCGAAGAGCCGATGGCAGCTGCGATAGGCGTTGGAATGCCTATAGGCGAGCCTTTCGGCAATATGATAGTTGATATCGGCGGCGGCACTACAGACGTTGCGGTCATATCACTGCATGGTGTCGTATACAGCAAGGCTGTCAATGTCGGCGGCGATAAGATGGATGAGGCTATCGTCAGCTATATCAAGAGCAAGGCCAGGATACTTATCGGCGACAGGACAGCTGAATTTATCAAGAGGGAGATCGGCTCAGCTTTTCCGGTCAATGAAGAGAACAAGACAATGGATATCAAGGGCAGGGACCTTGTCTCAGGTATTCCAAAGACGGTCACTATCAATGAAGAAGAGATCAGGGAAGCCATACATGAATCTGTCATGGTCATCATAAACACGATAAAGGTCGCGCTTGAAAATACTCCGCCTGAACTGGCTTCGGATATAGTTGACAGGGGTATTATACTTGCAGGCGGCGGAGCATTATTAAGAGGGCTGGATGTTCTTTTGAGAGAGGAGACAGGCCTGCCTGTGACAGTAGCCGATGACCCGCTTCTTGCTGTTGTAAATGGCGTGGGCAAGGTGCTTGATAACCTTGATATACTGAGCAGGGTATCAATTAAGTAGAGACCCGTTATGACAAATGTCGTAGTTTATAAAAAGCTTCTAAAATAAAATTATATAATGTGTTTAAAAAAAGATATGTTGTATCCACAGTTCTTGTTGTATTAATCGCCGCTATACTTGTCTTCCAGAGCAGGATCGGGAAGGGCCGTATCACTGACACACCTGTCTACCCCATCAAGACGATCGAGAAGGTTCTCTCATCTGCAACAAAAGGAACCGGAGATTTTTTCAGGACATATATATTGCCGCGTGAGGGCCTTGAGAAGAGGGAGCTTAATGCCCGGCTCAGAAAGCTTCAGGAAGAGAGCAATAAATACATTGAGGCTGAGCTTGAGAACAAGAGGTTGAGGGATATGCTTGACCTGAAATCTCAGAGGCCTGAATTTGTAACTTCCGCAGAGGTCTTTGCAAGAGACCCTTCAAACTGGTATCAGGTCATCTGGATAAACAAGGGTTCTGATGACGGCGTTGAGAAGGAGATGATAGCTGTCACGCCGGCCGGAGTTGTCGGAAGGATACACAGGATATTCAATGACAGCTCAAGCGTTATACTGCTTACGGATGCGAGTTCAGCGCTTGCCGTGAGGATGCAGTCTACAAGGGCTGAAGGAATACTGGAAGGCAGGGGCGGCAATATATGCTACCTTAAATACGTGTCTTCAGAGGCCGAGGTTGAGGTCGGAGATGCTGTTATCTCTTCCGGGCTTGATAAGATATTCCCTGAAGGTCTTGTGGTTGGTTATGTCACAGAGCTGGTAAAGGATGAGGGCGGTATCTTTCATACCATCAAGGTTGCGCCTTCACAGGATCTTAATGCACTGGAGGAGGTTGCGATCCTGAAGAGATGAAAGACTTTCTCCTGTATACCTTGGCGGCTTTTCTGCTTATCTCACTTCAGGCTGTATTGTTCAAGGTTGTCAAACCTGACCTGCTGCTTGTTCTTGTATGTCTTTACAGCCTGAGATACGGCGGCGCAAAGAGTGTGGCATTCGGATCTGCGGCAGGGCTGATGGCAGACTCTGCAAGCGGCTTTTTGATCGGGCCTCATATTATCTCGATGCTTTCTGCGTCTGTCGTAATGAATTTTCTCAGAGAGAAGTTATTCAAGTGGAACTCTTTTATATTTGTCGTTGTGGTCACCTGTGTCACGGCAGCTGATATAATATTCATCTATATTTACACAAAGACCTTCTCCACCATCTCTCCTGTGGACATCTTATCCGGCGCTTTCATGCTGGAGGTTATTTATACAGCTGCCGCAGCGTTTGTTTTTTATCGCGTCATGATGCCTGATACAGATTTTATACAGCAGGAATCATCTTACACAAAGAACCTTTATTGGAAATCTTAAGTTTTGTTGATCGATCATTATGGAAAGAAGGATCCTTGCCAGTTCATATTTGGTATTACTTGTCTTTGCCCTCCTTGTGCTGAAGCTATTCAATCTTCAGATAATAAGAGGCGAGGAATATAAAAAGGTCTCAGACAATAACAGGCTGAAGATCGTGAGAAGGCCTGCGCCCCGCGGCATCATATACGACAGGAACGGCATGGCCTTTGTGAGCGACATGCCTTTTTTTGATGCTTCTGCTGTGAAGAAAGGCCTGCCTGAAGACTGGAATACTCTCTTCTCTCTTAGCTCACTTCTTAATATTTCCACTGAAACATTAAAGGCGATCCTTAATAAACCGCCTGTCAACAATTCTGATGAGATAAAGCTCAAGGAGAACCTGTCGTTCGATGAGGTTGCAACTCTTGAGGCGAGAAAGATGGAGTTCCCCGGCCTTCAGGTTGATGTGAGGACAGGAAGGAAGTACCTTTACGGAGCGCTTGCAGGCCATGTCTTAGGTTATTTGAACAGGCTGACCCCGGGCCAGCTGAAGAATGATGATTTCAGCGATGTCCCGCAGGAGGCATTTGTCGGGCAGTACGGCGCGGAAAAGTTCTATGATGACCTGTTAAGGGGAGTTGCCGGGGGCGAGATAATTGAAGTTGACGCAATGGGAAGGGAGATAAGGGTTGTCAGTTTCGAGCCGTCCATAAAGGGGAAGGATATCAGGCTGACCATTGATATGATGACCCAGCTTGAGGCTGAGAGGAGCCTCGCAGGGAAGACCGGCGCTGTTGTTGCTGTTGACCCTCAGACAGGCGAGATATTAGCGCTTGCAAGTTCGCCGTCCTTTGACCCCAACCTTTTCTCCGGAGGCATAAGCCATGATGAATGGAGCAGCCTTGCGGATAATCCTGACAAGCCGCTTCTTAACAGGGCGATACAGAGCCGTTATCCGCCGGCCTCGACCTTCAAGGTCATCACAGCTATAGCCGCGCTTGAGCAGGGGATAATCACTGAAGACACAACATTTGACTGCAGAGGCTCTTTGAAGATCGGCGGCAGAGATGTCGGATGCTGGCAAAAAAAGGGCCACGGCAGGATCGGCCTGCACAGGGCGCTGGCTGAATCGTGCGATGTCTATTTTTATGAGATAGGCAAAAGGATAAATATTAATACGCTTGCGGATTATGCTCAAAGGTTCGGATTGGGGAGGACTTCAGGCATTGATATTAACGGAGAGATAACAGGCATGGTTCCAACTTCTGAATGGAAAGAGAGGGTGAAGCACGAAAAGTGGTATATGGGAGAGACGGTCAGCGCTTCAATAGGCCAGGGATACATGACCGCTACGCCACTGCAGATGGCGATGCTTACCGCTGCTGTTGTCAACGGCGGCAGGCTGATCAAGCCGTCAATATTGATGAGGGATGAAGGCGGGCCTTCATTGAATGAGGAGTCTGTCCGCGTAAGGGCTGAGACGCTTGATATTATAATGAGTGGGATGAGAGGCGCGGTTCAGGAAAGGTCAGGGACCGGCTGGTCGGCAAATTCAAAACTTACCAGCATCGGGGGCAAGACCGGGACTGCGCAGGTAGTTGGCAAGGACTCTTTTTCTAAAGGCTATAATAAGAAGTTCAAAGACCATGCATGGTTCATCTCTTTTGCACCTGTAAATAACGCAGAGATAGCTGTAGCTGTCTTTGTGGAGAACGGAGGTTTCGGCGGAGTGGCTGCCGCGCCTATAGCAAAAAATGTAATAGAGGCTTACATGAAATCCAAAACAGAGAACGAGAAGCTCAGGCTTGAGAAACTGAAAGAGATGACTGAGAAGTCCATGCCGGAGATCGTGAATGAGGCATCCGGAACTGAGAGCTCAGAACCCGGAAGCGGGGACTAAAAAACTTTTATGATAGACAGAAGGCTGATATATAATTTTGACTGGGGCATGTTCATTGCCGCGCTTTTATTGGCTCTGATAGGTGTTTCAACTATCTACAGCGCCACCAGGCCTGTCTTTGATGCTGAACAGCAGTCTTTTTATATAAGGCAGCTTTACTGGATCGGGCTCAGCGTAATATTCTTTCTGGCAGTTATCAGTGTTGATTACAGGCAGATCGTCAGATATTCTTTTCTGATATACGGAGCCGGGATAATTCTTCTGATCCTGGTAATCTTCATAGGCAGGAAGGGCATGGGCGCGCAGAGGTGGATACCTCTCGGATTCCTCTCTTTTCAGCCGTCTGAATTCTTCAAGCTCTTTTTTATATTGGCAATGTCACGTTATCTTGCCGCAATGGGAGAGAATTTAGACCTCGGCATGTTAAAGATCTCAAAGATCGCCGCGGTCTTTTTTGTAGTCCCGGCTATCCTTATAGCCACACAGCCGGACCTGGGCACAGCGCTTATATTGCTCTTTATTTTCATATCCATGCTCTTCATTGCAGGCATAAGAAGAAGGCTGCTGGTGATCGCGGTTATCATAGGGATAATCTCTCTCCCCTTTGTCGGGAATGTATTCTGGGGAGGTTTGAAGGGATACCAGAAGAACAGGATAGTGGCATTCATGGATCCTAAGGTTGACCCTCAGGGGGTCGGTTATCATATCAAGCAGTCAAAGGTCACTATAGGTTCAGGCGGTTTTACAGGCAAGGGTTATATGAAGGGCACACAGGGGCCGCTGAGGTTCCTTCCTGAAAAGCATACGGATTTCATATTTGCCATCTTTGCCGAGGAATGGGGATTTGTCGGCTCGCTCATCCTCTTTCTCTTTTATCTCTTCATAATTCTGCGGGGATTTGATACCGCAAAAAAGGCGAGGGACCTTGAAGGGGCTTACCTTGCGGCAGGGATCACATTCATGTTCACTTTCTATTTCATTATCAATGCAGGCATGACGATGGGGATGACACCGGTAGTCGGCGCGCCTTTGCCTTTAATGAGCTATGGAGGCACCGCGCTTCTTTCAAATTTTCTTTCATTAGCGCTGATAGAGAATGTTAGGATGCGGAGGCTCCCGAACCCTTTTAATTAAGCTGGATTATTTATTGTCTTTATGTTGCCGGCCAAATGTCGTATAATTTTTTAACTGATCCATTAATTATAAAAGCAGGTGGGTAATGTTTGTTAAGACCGCGGAGTTCATAGGCAGGGCTGTAAAAAAACCGATAGAAGAGGTTGGGCAGGTGATCCTCCTGCTGGTTTCTGTTATAAAGCAGACTATTAAGCCTCCCTATGAGATAAGAAATACAGCAAAGCAGATGGTTGAGATAGGGATAAACTCGCTCCCTGTGGTCATTATTACCGCTGTCTTCACAGGGATGGTTCTTGCGCTTCAGAGTTATACCGGGTTTAAGAGGTTCGGTGCAGAGGGGCTTGTCGGTTCTGTTGTTGCACTGTCTATGACGAGGGAGCTCGGGCCTGTTCTCTGCGCCCTTATTGTAACAGGACGCGCAGGCGCAGCCATGGCGGCAGAGCTTGGGACCATGAGGGTCACCGAGCAGATAGACGCGCTTGAGACGCTTGCCGCCAACCCGGTCAAGTATCTCATCGTGCCGAGGTTCCTTTCAGGCCTGATAATGATGCCTGCGCTTGTCATTGTCACTGATATCATAGGGATAATGGGCGGATACTTTGTCACAGTGACTCTGTTAGGCGCAAGCTCCACTTCATACCTGAACGCGACATGGGACTATCTCGAGGCTGCGGATATTTATAACGGCCTGATAAAGGCTGCATTTTTCGGCGCATCCTTCGCTCTTATCAGCTGCTACCGCGGATATTACACAAGAGGCGGAGCTGAAGGCGTAGGCAAGGCCACTATCGGCGCTGTCGTGCTTTCATCAATGACGATACTTATCTCTGACTATTTTCTGTCAGCATGGCTTTTCTGATGATAGAGCTGATCGATATACATAAATCTTTCGGCAATAACCATGTCCTGCGCGGCGTGAACCTGAAGATAGAGAAGGGCGAGAGCCTTGTTGTTATAGGCGGAAGCGGCTCGGGAAAGAGCGTTATCCTTAAACACATAATAGGGCTGCTGGCCCCTGATAAGGGGAAGGTATTCATTGATTCCGTTGACCTCTCCGGGCTTGATGAAGACGGGCTTAACAATATCAGGAAGAAGTTCGGAATGCTATTTCAGTCAGCAGCGCTCTTTGATTCCATGAGAGTCTGGGAGAATGTGGGTTTCGGCTTGATGAGACATACCAGGATGTCTGAAAAGGAGATCAAAGAGGCAGCGTCGCAGAAGCTCAAACTCGTTGGTCTTGCCGGTGTGGAAGACCTTATGCCTTCAGAGCTTTCAGGAGGCATGAGAAAGCGCGTCGGGCTTGCCCGTGCGATAGCGATGGAGCCTGAGATACTGCTTTATGATGAGCCGACCACAGGGCTTGACCCTATAATGGCTGATGTAATAGATGAGCTTATCATAGAGATGAGGGAGAGGCTGAATATCACCTCTATCGCCATAACTCACGACATGAAGAGCGCTTATAAGATTGCAGATAGGATCGCCATGCTTTATAATGGAGTTATTATTTCAGAAGGCACACCGGATGAGATTAAAAATACCAAAGACCCTGCGGTGAAACAGTTTGTCGAGGGAAATGCCGAGGGCCCTATAACACTTCAGGGAATGGAAAGATGAAAAATTTATCAGCAGAGCTAAAAGTGGGGATATTTGCAATCATAGTCATCCTTATCCTTTCTTATATGACCCTGAAGGTTGGTATCCTCTCAAATATATTGGATAAGGGCTACAGGCTGCATGTGGTCTTTGACAATATAAGCGGCCTTGACGAGAACTCAAGGATAAAGATAGCAGGCGTTGACTCAGGCATTGTGAAAAAGATAGAGCTTAAGGATGGCAAGGCAGAGCTGACGCTCATGATAAGGCCTGAGAACAAGATCTATGAGAATGCCAAAGCCTCTTTGAGGATGACAGGGCTTCTTGGTGACAAGTACCTTTCCCTTACAACAGGAACCTCTGACCATGCCCTTCTTAAAGACGGCGATTATATAACTCATATCGACCCTTCCGCTGATATGGATGTGCTTGCCACTGAGCTCACAGCTGCCGGTGCTAACGTAGGCACACTTGCGGGAACATTAGGCGACATACTTCAGGATCCTGAAAAAAAGGCGATATCAGAGATGATCCATAACCTTAAGATAATATCAGAAGACCTGAAGGTCATACTTACCGAAAATAAGGAGCCGTTGCATGTTACCCTTGCTAATTTTGAGGAATTTTCAAAGACGCTTGCTGAAAAAGGCCCGAGCCTTATTGCCAGCCTTGAGAGGGTTGCTGCCAAGCTGGATGAAAAGGCGCCCGGGCTGGTTGATGATCTTCAGCAGGTTGTCGGAGACCTTAAAGTTGTGATCGAGGAGAACCGTTATGCGCTGAAGGATAGTGTTGAAAATATCAGAGATGTGTCTGCGTCAGTCAATAAGATCACCACCAAGCTGGAAAAAGGCGAGGGCACGATCGGGAAACTTCTGAAAGAGCAGGATCTGTATGACTCTCTGAACAAGGTTGCCGATGGGGCAGGAAAGGCGATGGATGTTGCTGACAAGCTCAGGACCTACATGGACTTCAGGACAGACTACAGTATCAGGGGCAGTGACTGGAGAGGGTATTTTGACCTTACGCTTCAGCCGAGGGCTGATAAATACTATATTCTCGGAGTGGTAAAAGACCCCAATGGTTCGGTGGAAACAACAGTTACAGATATAAACGGGGTCATATCAACCAAAGAGGAGGTTGCCAGTAAAGTCGAGTTTACTGCGCAGTTTGCAAAACGATTTGAGAATCTTGCTCTCAGGATAGGCATGACAGAGTCAACTCTCGGGGTCGGCAGTGATTATTATTTTAATGATGATATCGGCAGGGTAAGGTTTGATATCTGGGACTTTAATGCCGATGAAGTAAATGCAGACAGGGCCCATGCAAAGATAGGTGTCGATTATAAATTCTTTAATTATATGTTTGTAAGCGGCGGTATAGATAACTTCTTTAATGAAGACCAGGTCGGCGCATACATCGGCGGCGGCTTCATGTTTGAGGATGAGGACTTCAAATACATCTTCGGCAAATCACCAAACCTTTCATTGCCGTAACTCTTTTCATTTCTTTAATAATTAGACAATTCCCTATTTGTTTGATACGATAACTAAATGGTATTGGCATACAATTTGCTCAGTCAGTCAGTCAGTCAGTCAGTCAGTTCTCTTATGGAGATTCGATGTTAATAGAGAGCGACTATTTCAAAAATATTTTCAACACTGTTCGTGAACCTATTCTCATTCTGGATGGAAACCTTAAAGTTCTGTCGGCCAATCAGAGCTTCTTCAATATTTTCAAAGTAGATTCTGCAAATACTATCGGTACTTATTTATACGATCTTGGAAATGGACAATGGAATGTCCCGGCTCTTCGCGTTCTGCTTGAGGATATTCTTCCGAAGAAAACCAGCGTTGAGAACTTCACAATTGAACATAATTTTGAGAGCATCGGACAGAAAGCCATGCTCCTTAACGCCTGCAAAATCACAGAAAAGACAATCGGACAGCCGATAATCCTCCTTGCCATCGAGGACATCACCGAGCGCAAGCGAATGGAAGTCTTGTTAGCAGATGAAAACACTGCAGAGCGCATTTGGTTGGTAGAGTTGTTAATGAAGTCTGAGGAGCGCTACAGGCGAATTTTTGAGACCGCAAACGACGGGATAGTGCTTCTCGAAAAAAGCGAAGGGACTATAGCACATGTCAATCCGGCCACAGAGAAAATGTTGGGTTATACCAAACATGAGAGCATCGGAAAAAAACTTCAGGATATCGGCATATCGCTCGACACAAGTGATATGCCAACGATAATACAAGCCTTAGATAAGAGCGGCATTATTAATTATAAGGATGTTCCGATAAAAACCAAGTCCGGACAACATATCGACGCGGATATATATATGGTCAACAAAGCAGAATTGGCACAGTGTAATATTCGTGATGTCAGTGATCAAAAGAAGGCGGAGGAGGATCGTGATCTTTTAATAAGTGAACTTGACATCAAGAACCGTGAACTTGAGCAGATACTCTATGCCGCCACGCATGACCTGAAGACACCGCTTGTCAACATTAACGGTTACACCGGTGAGGTAAAGAAATCCATAGAGGGCATAGTGAATCTGATAGAGACGGCAGATATATCTTCAGAGATCAGGAAAGAGATAACATCACTTACAAAAGAACTTCCCGATTCATTTGGTTTTATAAGCACGAGCGTTTCACATATGGACATTCTTCTTAACGGGTTTTTGCAGTTTTCGCGTTCCGGCAGTGTTGAATTAAAGAAAGAAGATATAGATATGAATATGCTGATAAATGAGATATCAGGCAATCTTAATTATAAATTAAAGGATGCAGGCGCAAGTATTGAAGTAACGGACTTGCCGGGATGCAATGGAGACAGGAAACAGATAAGTATGGTCTTCTCAAATCTTATGGAAAACGCTGTTAAATATCTTGACCCTGCTCGAAAAGGTGAGATAAAAGTCACAGGCTATGAGGAAGGTGACAGCTCTGTCTATTGCGTTGAGGATAACGGCATCGGCATTGCACTTGAGCATCAGAAGCAGATATTCCACATATTCCACCAGCTTGATCCTGCAAAGGGAGGAGAGGGGCTGGGGCTTATGATAGTGCAGAGGATAGTTGAGAGGCACGGCGGGAAGGTATGGCTTGAGTCTGAGGCAGGCAAGGGGAGCAGGTTCTTTGTGGAACTGCCCGGCGTAATGCTTACATCCTCACCTTCGTAATAACCCCGTGCAGTTTTTCAGGCGGGAAGTCGTAGAACTTTATGAATGTAGGCATTGTTCTCTTGATGAGAGAGAATATCCTCCATACAATATGCCCGGCGGAGATATCTTCAAGCCCGTAATATACCGCCCTTTCCTCAATTCCTTCCTCTAACAGGATATCTTCTGCTGAGACAAGTTCCATGTAGCCGGCCTGTATCTCAAAGAATCTCAGGCCTTTTGCTAAATCTTCGCGGTAAAAACCTGTAATGCCGAAAGGGTCGCTCCTGCTCATGATGGAGATAAAGATATTCTCCTCATACATTATTCCGTGAGAGAACATTGTCTGTGTAATATAAGGTGGGATGTTTTTGACATCCTTTAACAGAAAAAGCGCAGTGCCTTTTATCCTCGGCCCTGCGGCATATGACAGATTGAATTTTTTGATGAACTCCGCAAAAGGCATGAAGGTCATCACTTGGTAAAGCTTCTTCTGCCCCTCTGTAAAGATAAATATCAGGCCAAGCGGAACAGATGCGAGTATTAATGACCAGTAACCGCCGTGAGGGATCTTATAGAAATTGGAAGAGAGGTATACCATGTCAACGCAGGTGATAAACAATGCCAGGAGCGCGTACATGGTTTTTCTCCGGCGGTAGAAGATCCATGTGATCATGATGCCGGTAATGGTCATTGTGCCTGTGACAGCAAGCCCATAAGCAGCGGCAAGGCTGCTTGAAGCCCTGAACTCCAGCATTATGAAGATAACTGCAGCCAGCAGGCACCAGTTTACAGAAGGAATATAAATTTGGGACTTTCTGTCAATAGAGGTATAGCCTACCTTCAGCGGAGGCATGATGCGTATCGTTATCGCCTGATATATGACCGAGAACATCCCGCTGATCATCGCCTGAGATGCAATGACAGTCGCAAATATGCTGAGCAGGAGGAACGGCACATACAGCATCTGTATGTAATGGAATGCCATTTCAAAAAGCACATTGCTTGCCTCAGGATGTCTTAACAGGAATGCGCCCTGGCCGAGGTAGTTCAGTACAAGTGCAAAAAATACCCCGCCCCATGCCTCGCGTATCGGCTTTGCGCCCAGGTGCCCCATATCCGCGTAAAGAGCTTCACCACCTGTGGCGCATAAAATTATTTCGCCAAGCGCTATGTATCCTTTAAATCCGTTCTCTGCAAGAAAGCTTATCCCGCAGTAAGGGTTAAGCGCCCCTATTATCTCAGGAGCCTCGGATATAGCTGCGATGCCGAGAAAAGCGAGTGCAAAAAACCAGACGCACATGATCGGGCCAAAGACAAAGGAGACCTTTTCAGTACCCTTGCGCTGGAAAAGAAAAAGCACTATGGCGATAAGTATCGCAATTGACACAATGGTGCCCCGCGAAATATTCTCAAACCCCGGAATAAGGGCCGAACCCTCCACCGCGCTCAGGATACTGATGGCAGGAGTTATAACACCGTCGCCTATGAGGAGCGAGACGCCGATAAAGGTGAGTATTGTTATAAACACTGCCTTCTTTTTGCCGTTTATAAGGGGAGAAAGTATCTCTTTGAGCACGATAGTCCCGCCCTCACCCCTGATACTAAGGCCCATCGCAAACCAGTTGTACTGCAGAAAGACGAGGATCACAAGCGTCCAGATGATCAGCGACATGACGCCGATGATGTTGTCCGGTGTCGGGCGCAGAAGGATGAAAACTACTGTAACAGTATATATAGGACTTGTTCCGATGTCTCCGAACACAAGCCCTAATGCTTTAAGAATTCCTGTCATCGTATATACCTGTTAGATTCTACTATTTTCAATATTAAAAAACTATATATCATACGCCAGCTCAGAATGTGAAAGCAACAGATATCCCGCCCCTGACCTCTTCTTGGATTAACGATATAAATAGGTTATACTATTTAGCTTCTAAATATGGATTAAGGACGGTTCATGAATAAAACAATCAAATTCTGCCTCATAAGTATTTTTTCTATATGCTTTATCTGCGGCGTTGCCTATGCCTCTGAGACCGTTTCACAGGACTTAGGCAAAAATAATGCCGTCAGTTTCCTGAAGGGCGAGGTGCTCTCTTATTTTGAGCCTGTAACCGGCAATATCGATGAGGTTGAAGCTGGAATCGTCACGATAAGCATAGGCGAAGGCAGGAAGCTTAAGGAAGGGGCGAGGCTTTCTGTCTTCAGAAAGGGCGAGCCATTTTATCATCCTACCACCAAAGAGCTGATCGGCGCTGCTGAAGACTTCGCAGGCATCGTTGAGGTCATCAAAGGAGCTGCCGTTACAGGGCGTTATACCTGCATCGTTGTCAGTGGAGAGCTCAAGAGCGGAGATATAGTCAGGATCACCTCTTCACAAGTGAAGATTGCTTTTTTTCAGGACAGGGGATCAGACTGGACGCTTTCTGAGGCGTTCTTCAGTTCTTTAAAAGATACAGGCCGTTTTGATATGCTCGAAAAGTACTCTCCAAGTACTGAAAGGAATAAACTGATCGGGATATCAAAGGAACTTGGAGCTGAGGTTCTGCTCTTTTTGTCCACTCCTGTTGTGAAGAATAAAAAATCATTGCGGATCGAGCTGTACCGGGTTGATGATTCAAAACTTTTCTCAGACATGAGCTCTGAAGTCTCTTCTGAATACCTCAATGAGCTGACTCAATATGATGATTTCTTATCAAAAAGCCTTTCTGATAAAGAGCCGTGGAACACCTCTGAGCTGAATGGCGGAGAGCTGTTTGCGATAGGCAATATAACCGGCACCGGCACAAAGGAATTGATCGCCAGTGACGGCAATGTGATAAGGATCTATAACATGGACAAGGAGATGCAGGAGGTCTGGTCCATAGCCGGCAGTACGAAGGACAGGCATATCTCTATAGATGTCCTTGACCTTAATAAAAACGGGATAGATGAGATCTTTGTTACATCAATGAGCAACGAGGAAAGGATCAGCTCAATGACCGGCAACGGGGCCGGCAGCGACAGGGGCAGGATAAGTTCTTTTGTCATCGAATACAGCCCTGCAGAAGGATACAAAAAAACATCAGAAGGCCTGCCGTATTTTCTAAGGGTAACATCAGGCAAGCTGCTCATGCAGGGCTTTGCTGATAAAGAGATCTTTTCCACGCCTGTTTATACAGGCAGATGGAGTGAGGGCCGCTATGAGCAGGACAAAGAGCTTCAGCTTCCTGAAGGGGTCAATATCTATGGTTTTGTCCATGTTGACTGGCAGAATAAAGGGGATGTTCATATAATGACCCTTAGCGATAACGGCTTCCTGAGATTGTACAGGAATAACGAGCTGCTATGGGAAAGCAGCGATACTTATGGAAGGCCTGCGATATCTTTTAAGAAAGCTACAGGCTCTATGATCAATCCTGCAACTGAGTGGATAGTAAGGGGCAGGCTCATCGCGGTAAATACTGATAAGGGGCAGAAGGTCGTTGCGGTAAAGAGAGAGGAATTGGTGCCGCGGGCACCGCGACTTGGTTCTTACAGCGCAGAGGTTTATACCTTGTCGTGGGACGGAAGCAGCATGGAAGAAGAACTTATGCTTGAGGGAGTATCAGGCACAGTCTCAGATTATTGGATAGAGGGCAAGCGGCTGTACCTTCTTGCCAGGGCAGGGCTGTTTGCTTTTGCGAATAATGCCGTAAGGGGCGAGATATCAAGGCCCAGTATTCTTTATTATTACAATTTTGAAGAGAAATGAAAGTCAAGCATATCGCAGTCATTATGGATGGGAACGGCCGCTGGGCAGAGCAGCGCGGGTTCTCCCGCATTGAAGGGCACAGGGAAGGCATAAAGCGCGTCAACGATATTATTGACGAGTCTATCGAGCAGAAGCTTAAGGCGCTTACCCTGTATACCTTTTCCATGGAGAACTGGCAGAGGCCCAAGGCTGAGGTAAACGCGCTGATGCGTTTTCTCCGTTCATATCTGAAGAACGAGATGAAAGGCCTGGCACGCAAGAATATAGTTTTTCGGGCGATAGGCAATCTCCAGAGACTACCAACCGGGATACAGTCACTGCTTAAGGATTTTGAGGAGATGACAAAGAATAACACAGGCCTGATGCTCAACAGCGCGCTAAGTTACAGCGGCAGGGATGAGATCGTGAACGCGGTCAGGAGCATTGTTGAAGAGGGTGTTCCGTCCGGCAAGATAGATGAGAAGACAGTTCAATCCCATCTTTATACATACGGCATACCTGACCCTGACCTTATAATCCGCACCAGCGGCGAGCTAAGGCTCAGCAATTTTCTTATATGGCAGTCTGCTTATTCTGAATTTTATTTTACCGAGACGCTATGGCCTGATTTCAGCAAAGAGGAGTTCAGGAGAGCGATAGCAGAATACGGGAGAAGAGACAGAAGGTTTGGTGCTTTGCCGGCCAAGAGTTAAGAGATGCAGGATACTGTAAAAAAGCCATTTGATCTTAAAAGACTGGTTGTCGCTTTTTTTGTAATTCCCCTTCTGGTCTTGTTTATACAATACGGAAGGCATTATCCTGATTTTTTTCTTCTTTTATTGTTAGTAAGCCTTATTGCGCTTCGTGAATTTCACGCAATGTATAAGGTCCCCCTGACATTAAGCATTCCAGCGCTGATCGCCGGAGCATTATTATTTTTTGTAATATGTTTTTACCCTTACATGATCATTGAAACTATGTTTTTCTGTTTCATTGCCCTTCTTCTGATAAGGCTCTTTGCCGTTGCTTCACCTGCAGGGGCGATGAGCGGGATAGGGCCTGTTGCAACAGGGTATTTGTATATATTGTGGTTTATGGGCTTTCAATGGCTGCTGAGAAGCGACGCATACGGCAGGTATAATATTTTTCTTCTTTACGGTTCGGTCTGGCTTGCTGACAGTACGGCTTATTATGTCGGAACTTATCTTGGGAAGCATAAGCTATGCCCCTCTCTGAGCCCGAACAAAACATATGAAGGCGCTGCCGGCAGCATAGTTGGAGGTATTGCCGGAGCCCTAATAATAACTTCTATATTTGGTTTTGAGGACCTGACAGTATTTACAGTTGTGATCATTGGAGCTGTGTTAGGATCAGTAACGATCTTCGGCGATCTGATCGAATCAATGTTCAAGCGCGATGCCGGTGTGAAGGATTCCAGCTCTCTCTTTCCGGGACATGGCGGCGTTCTTGATAAACTTGACGGGGTCCTTGTCGCAGGCCCTGTTCTTTATTTTCTATTGGGGTTCATTTGAAAAACCTCTCTATTTTAGGATCGACCGGTTCCATCGGAAAGAACACCGTAGAGATCGTCAGGCGCCATCCGGAACTATTCAAGGTCTCAGGGCTTGCTGTTATGAGCAACATAGAACTGCTCGAGTCGCAGATAACTGCTTTAAGGCCGGAGGTCGTCGCTGTATTTGATGAATCCTCAGCAGCGCAACTCAGAAAGAAGGGCCTTCCGGTTGAGATACTTTCAGGCGAAGAGGGTGTTATTGAAGTAGCCCGGCTCAATGGTGTTGATATGGTGGTTTCGGCCATAGTAGGTTCAGCCGGACTTTTGCCTACACTCGCGGCGGTGCGTGCAGGCAAGGATGTCGCGCTTGCCAATAAGGAAGCGCTGGTCATGGCAGGCGGTATAATCATGTCCGAAGCATCTGAAAATAATGTCAGGATACTTCCGGTTGACAGCGAGCACAGCGCTGTATTTCAGTGCCTGCATGGCAGGGATATGAATGAGGTCAGAAGGATAATCCTTACTGCTTCAGGCGGGCCGTTCCTCAAAAAGAGCAAGGCAGAGCTGGTCAAAGTAACACCGGCAGAGGCGCTAAATCATCCGAACTGGGAAATGGGGCGGAAGATAAGTATAGACTCTGCCACACTCATGAACAAGGGGCTTGAGGTCATAGAGGCGTTCTGGCTCTTTGGGATGACTGTTGAGAAGATAGGAGTCGTGGTCCATCCGCAGAGCGTTGTTCATTCAATGGTCGAGTTTATTGACGGAAGCATTATCGCGCAGATGTCGGTCCCGGATATGAAGGGCGCCATAAGCTATGCTGTCTCATATCCTGAACGGCTCGGGGATGTAATGCCTTATCTGGACTTTGGAAAGCTCGGCGGGCTTATGTTCGAGGAGCCGGATATGGATAAATATGAATCTCTCTCACTTTGTTATGACGCTATCAGGGCGGGCGGGACCATGCCTGCTGTTTTAAACACGGCAAACGAGGTCGCGGTAGAGGCATTCCTGCAGGGAAAGATACCTTTCACAGGAATCCCGGGCCTCGTTTCTGATACAATGACTGCTCACGATGTAAAGCCATGTGAGAGCATTGAAGATGTAATGCATGCTTCGGAGTGGGCAAGAAATAAGGCAGGGGAGTTAATAGGAAATTGATAACAATCACTGGAGAAATTAATTTATGACAATACTATGGGCAGTAATACTCTTCGGGCTTCTGATCTTCTTTCATGAGCTCGGACACTTTCTCGTTGCAAAGCTTGTAAATGTAAAGGTACTCAAGTTCTCGATCGGCTTCGGGCCGAAGATATTCGGGAAGAAGATAGGTGAGACGGAATACATACTCTCAGCTCTGCCTCTTGGCGGCTATGTAAAACCGTTAGGTGAGGATTCGGAAGACGAGATACCTGAGGAAGACATACCGAGGGCTTACAACAATCAGCCTGTCTGGAAGAGGGCTGCCATAGTGATTTCCGGGCCCATATTTAACCTGGTCCTTGCATACCTTATTTTTGTTGTCTTCCTTAGCGCCAGCCTTCCGGTTGTAATACCGGTACTGAGCGACCTGACCAATACAAAGATAGAGGGCATCACCAAAGACTCGCCTGCAATGAATGCAGGCCTGAGGTCCGGGGATACCGTGCTTTCCGTGAACGGTAAGGAGATCAGCACCTGGGTGGAGATAGACGAGGTTGTTATGAAGAGCCCTCTTAAAGAGGTCTTTATGAAGGTGAAGAGAGGCGAGAGCATTATTGATATTACTGTAACTCCTCAGGAGACTAAGGTCAGAAACAAGAATGGGGATGAGAGCACTATCGGTGATATCGGCATATCAAGGCTCTCTACCAGGCTCGAGGGCATTGTCAAGGATTCGCCTGCGATGAAGGCCGGACTGAAAGAAGGCGACACGGTCCTTTCTGTAAACGGTGAGGCGGTGGGCGACTGGGGTGAGATGGCAAAGCTGATATCAGGGAATCCTGATACAGAGATAACTCTTAATGTGAAAAGAGGTGATGCTGTTTTTGACATTAACGTCAGGACAGATGCTGACGGCAGGATAGGCATATCAAAGGGAATGGGTTTCAATGTCATCCAGAGTTCAAGTATATGGTCTGCGCCTGTAAAAGGTTTTCAGGCGGTTTACGGATGGTGCGCGCTAACGCTGGATGTGGCCGGAAGGCTGATAACAGGCAACATGTCATCGAAGATGTTAGGCGGCCCGATAGTAATTGTGAATGAGGCGTCCAAGGCTGCATCATCAGGCATGGCTGATTACTTTTATCTCATCGCGCTTATCAGCGTTAACCTTGCTGTCATCAACCTCTTTCCCGTTCCGGTACTGGACGGAGGGCATCTTGTATTCCTGTGCATTGAAGCTGTCAGGGGAAAACCCTTAAATGAAAAATTTCAGGATATATTGACAAAGATCGGCTTCGGCCTGCTTCTGATGCTTATAGCTTTTGTTCTGTATAACGACACCATCAAGGTTATCGTGCCGTGGGCGCAGAAGGTCTGGGGCCAGTGGTAATCCTTATCTGTAACAGATTAAATTGATAATCAATAATTATGGAAAACAGGAACATGTCTCAGTTAGATCAAACTTCCAATTCAAACTGGACCATTCTTTTTATATGCTGGCTGATAGCCGGTATCTCTACATTGGGGGCATTGTTTCTCAGTGAAATAGTTAAATTTCCTCCCTGCGTTTTATGCTGGTATCAAAGGATCTCAATGTTTCCGTTGGTGATAATTATCCTGGCAGGGCTCTTCCCTTTTGATAAAAGCGTTATTAAATATTCCCTCCCTTTAGCTTTAGCAGGCTGGGTTATCGCGTTTTATCATAACCTTCTGTATACCGGCATCATTCCTGAAAGCTTGCAGCCTTGCAGTAAAGGTGTTTCATGCACAGAGGTCAATCTGGACCTGTTTGGTTTTGTGACAATTCCCATGCTGTCGTTAATATCGTTTTCATCCATAGCAGTATTATTATTTATATTAAGGAGGAGGCTTTCTGAATGAAAAAGCAGAAAACAAACAAAAAGCAGAATACAGACACAAAACAGAAAACAATGAAAAAGCAAAATATAGTTTTAATAGCAGGTATTCTTCTGATACTTGCTTTTGTGACCGGTGGTTATTTCTATAAGAAACAGCAGGCTGAGGGGATCAGCTTTATGGCCCGGGAAAACATTTCAACATTTATTCGGGAACATTCACCAACGATCGGCAATGATGACGCAAAGGTTTATATCGTAGAATTCTTTGACCCTGCGTGTGAAACCTGCAGAGATTTTTATCCTTTCGTTAAAAACCTGATGACTGCTAACCAGGGCAAAATAAAACTCATTGCCAGGTATGCCCCTTTTCATGACGGTTCAGATTATTTTGTAAAGATACTTGAAGCCGCGAGGAAACAAGGAAGGTATTGGGAAACCTTGGAGGTCATGTTTAAATATCAGCCTTACTGGGCAAGCCATCATAATCCCCAGCCTGAATTAATATGGCAATTTCTGCC
Source organism: Thermodesulfovibrionia bacterium (assembly GCA_030646035.1). Classification (NCBI taxonomy): domain Bacteria; kingdom Pseudomonadati; phylum Nitrospirota; class Thermodesulfovibrionia; species Thermodesulfovibrionia bacterium. The sequence continues at coordinate 139,950 of JAUSMY010000058.1, forward strand.
GGAGGCAGGGCTGAATATTGAACAGATCAGAAGTGATATGAATGACCCTGAAATAGCAAAACTCATTGCGCAGGATCTTGCGGATGCTAAAACCCTGAATGTCACGCAGACACCTGAATATTTTGTAAATGGGAAGCCGCTTCCAAACTTTGGCTATGACCCATTAAAAGAGTTAATAGAATCTGAGATCAAAGCAAATTATTAGTATATTGTCTTTCTTGTTTTTTACCTTTTAATAACGAAGGAGCTGCTTTTATGAATATTACTCAGAAACTTATAGCTGCGCATTTAGTATCAGGAACTATGAAGCCCGGAAATGAGATAGCCATTTCCATTGACCAGACCCTGACCCAGGATGCGACAGGCACGATGGCGTATCTTGAGTTTGAGGCCATGGGCGTGCCCAGGGTAAAGACGAAACTTTCGGTCAGCTATGTTGACCACAATACACTTCAGTCAGGATATGAGAATGCTGATGACCACAGGTTCCTTCAGTCCATCGCAAGCAAATACGGCCTCTATTTTTCCAAGCCCGGCAACGGCATATGCCATCAGGTTCATCTTGAGAGGTTTGCAAAACCCGGAGAGACGCTCATAGGTTCTGACAGCCATACCCCGAATGCAGGCGCAGCAGGCATGCTCGCCATAGGAGCGGGAGGGCTTAATGTCGCTCTTGCCATGGCAGGTGAGCCTTTCTGGCTTGTGATGCCAAAGGTTGTGCGTGTAAATCTGACAGGCACATTTCAGCCGGGCGTAAGCGCAAAGGACATAATACTTGAGGTGCTGAGAAAGCTGACTGTAAAGGGCGGCGTCGGAAAGGTCATAGAATACAGCGGCGAAGGGCTTAAAGACCTGACCCTTCCTGAAAGGGCAACGATAACCAACATGGGCGCTGAGCTTGGAGCCACTTCTTCGATATTCCCCTCTGATGAACAGACACTCGCATTCTTCAAGGCTCAGGGTCGTGAGAAAGACTGGACTGAACTTAAGGCTGACAAAGGTGCATCTTATGATGAAGAGATAACTATAGCTGTGAACGAACTTGAGCCTCTTGCATCAGCGCCGTCAAGCCCGGACAAGGTGATGACCGTTAAAGAGCTTTCAGGAATGGCCGTAGACCAGGTCTGTATCGGCAGCTGTGTCAACTCATCATTTGCTGATATAGTTTCCGCAGCGAGGATTATGAAAGGCAGAAAGGTGCATCCAAAGGTGAGCCTCACGATAAGCCCGGGCTCACGCCAGGTCTTAAAGATGATAACTGAGAATGGCGCGTTGTCCGACCTCATAGCCGCAGGAGCGCGCCTGCTTGAATGCACATGCGGGCCGTGCATAGGCATGGGACAGTCTCCGCCAACCGGCTCGGTCTCTCTTCGTACATTCAACAGGAACTTCCCAGGAAGAAGCGGCACTCAGAATGATAAGGTCTATCTCTGCAGCCCTCTTACGGCAGCAGCTTCTGCGATCACAGGCACGATAACCGATGCACGTGAATATGTTAAAGACTTTGCGCCTGTAGGCGTTCCTGCGAAATATGACATAGATGACTCGCTCATAATACCTCCGTCTAACGAGCCTGAGAAGGTTGAGATATTAAGAGGCCCGAATATAAAGCCGTTCCCTCTGGCTGATGAGATCGGGGAATCTTTAAAAGCCAAGGTAATAATTAAGGTTGGTGATAATATAACCACCGATGACATCATGCCTGCAGGCGCCAAGATACTGCCGCTGAGGTCTAACATACCTGCGATAAGTGAATATGTCTTCTCAAAGGTCGATCCTTCTTTTCCTGCAAGGGCTCAGGCCGCAGGCTCAGGCATAATCCTCGGCGGAACAAATTACGGCCAGGGCTCAAGCAGGGAGCATGCCGCGCTTGCTCCGATGTATCTGGGCATCAAGGCTGTCCTGGCAAAATCTTTCGCCCGCATCCACAGGGATAATCTTGTGAACTTCGGAATACTTCCTCTTACGGTGAAGGATGAAATATATGATCTGTTAAGCGAGGATGATGAGATATTCTTCCCGTCCCTCGCAAAGGATATAAAGACATCCGCCTCAGTCACGATGACAGGCGGGAAGCCGGGCACAGAGTATAAAATAGAGCATGGCCTTACTGAGCGGGAGAAGGAGATGATCCTTGCCGGCGGGATGCTTAATTACATAAAGACAAAAAAAGCTTGAATATTTGCAAATAATACTTATAATTTATATAACATTAACTTGAATAATAAAAGGAGGCATCATATGAAAAAACTTGCCGTATTATTGATCGTGCTCTCATTTACATTGGTCGGCTGCACCACAACCTGCAAGTACAGGGATAACGCCGTGAAACAGGAACAGTCTGATACTACAAAGAAATAATTCACGATCTTTCACATTAGGTTAAGCAGACAAAAAAAGACCCCTGAAAAACACAGGGGTCTTTTTTTATAGCAATGGGTATCTATTACGGCAGTTTAAAGTCTTTACCCGCATACTGAATATTAGCAGCATCAGAACATCTCGGCGGCGAGACAGCATGCACGCCCCCGCATTTCGGGCACTTGCCTACAAATGTTTTAAGTATAAAAGGCTCACCGCATCCCTGGCACTTTGTCTTAAGCCCGCCGCCCTGGAGCAGCTGGTCCTTTATAGCTCCGCCATGCGCCTTTGAAACAAACTCCACAAGCTCCCTGCCTTCAGCAAAAGGCCCTCCCCCCCCACTACCGCAACCACATCCGCATCCTTCTCCCATATCAATGCCTCCTGTTATTTATCATCTTAAGATTCTTAATTGTGTCTTTATTAATTATAACAATAATGGCTGGTGAGATATGTATGATTTAAATCATACTGGTTGTATAAAAGAAACCCCTCTGTGTCTCCCCTTGGTAAGGGGAGAATTAAATCCCCTCCTTGGCAAGGAGGGGTAGGGGAGGTTTATGCATATATGAAAAGCCTTTCCTTGACAACTATCAGCGAATAATAATATATTTGCGCATTGATTTGAGAGAATATGAATAATAATTCTGGTTTAATGGGTTGATGAGTGGTATGGGATTTATGGGGAAATGTGAATTAAAAAAGAGACAAAAAGAGTAAGGGTATTAATAATATCATGTTATCAATAACTCGTGTAGACATTGTAATTGATGATTAACTCTTAAAGTCAATCGCTGTCAGATGCCGCAATGGGTTTTTATGGTGTCGGCTACATAGCGCGCTAGCGCTTGGTAGGTATGAAATCGGCGGACATGTTCATGGGCCGCATGGCCCATCTCTACCAGACGGGCTTTATCCTGAAGAGCCTTTAGGACAACATGGGCTAAGTGGTCATTCTCGCAACCGTAGTATAGGGCATGCTGGCCATCGACCAGAGGGGCGTAACGCCGAATGGTCGGATAGTTGATCACCGGTACCGAACCCGCCATAGTGGCCTCGTAATGTCGATAGCAATCCCAGCCGCCCCCTTCAGGAGACCATACCAGATAGGATTGCGCACATTTTTGCAAGAAAAGTTCTCTGGGGATTGGTTTTTCCGGGTGATAGATGCGCAAACCTTGCTCTTTTAAAAGCTGGATAATGGGCAAACCAGCATTACGAACGGTCATGGGTGGGTGGATCATACCAGCAAAAAAGAGATCATACTTTTTTTCACTGCCAACTAGGTGATCAGGTAAAGCTTCAGGGTCGATCCCAACCGAGATAGGCCGTAATTTATCAATGGCTCCCCTGTTCTTTAAAAAGTGATAGCTGGCAATACTGGTTCGGCGCAGGGTGTGGATGTTAATAAAACCATTGATCACATTTTGCGGCAATTCTCGTTTAAAATAGAGATCGCAGCTAAGGAGTAAATCGGTATCCTCAACGGTAAAAGCGGGACTGTCCGAAAGATTAATGGCCACGATGGCCGGCCCCCCCCCCGGATTCGGTTTATTGTTCTTGATCAACCTTTGCCAAATAAAAGCATTGGGCCACTTGATGTTGGCCCATTGTCGGCTGATGTATCCTTTGTCGCTGAATGTTCCTATATGGCCTATGATGATGGCATCATAGACACCAGCGGAAATTTTGCTCCATAGTGCTTGACTTGATCTATGGGAAAACTTTTGCTGCGAACTTTTTGAAGCATCAAAAAATTCCAGCTCTGCCCCCTGCAAAGCCATTAGAAAGCCAGCATTGTTTTTACTTAATTCGTCAATGATCAGGAGTTTCACCTATTTTTACCTCTCCGACAGTATGTTTGTTCCCTTACTTCCTGTAAATTTCTGAACAAATACAGATAAAGCACTTCATCCCTGTATGTCCGGTTAAACCGTTCAATGGATGCATTCTGATTCGGCTTGCCAGGCTGTATGTATCTTATCTTCATACCGTTTGCTTCTGCTTAACTTATAAACTCACCGCTTAAAAACTCAGGGCCGTTGTCACAGCGCATCTCATCCGGCAGTCCACTGCTGTCCCGCAGTCTTTCAAATACCCGGATCAGTCTCTTTCCGGTTATCGATGTATCTATCTCTATGGCTAATATGTCTTTATTCGTTTGGGAATGTCAAGAATAAACTTGTATTTTATGAAGCGTTTGGAAGGTGAACGATTCCAGACAAGCCGGAATGACCAGGCAGGTAACAACATTTATTGTAAAATCTCCCCTTGCCCCTCTTTGCCTAAGAGGGTTAAGAGAGCCACTTAACCCGTTTTTCTTAATTTCTTACTTCTCTCCTCCAAATCCGATTATCTTTTTACTCTTCGTCTCAGGCGGTGTCATCATCTGGCGGATGGCATCAAAAACGATCTTGAATTGATGGTCATACTTTTTTTCCATCTCCTCGATCTTCTGTCTCAACTCCTTATGGGTTGCTAACATTTCACGCAGTTTGGTGAATGTTCTCATTATCTGGATATTTGCATGGATAGCTCTTTTGCTGTTTAAAATACCTGAGAGCATCGCAACGCCATTTTCTGTAAAGACGTATGGAAGATATTTGCTGTGTTGGCCTTGCTTTAAGGTGTCAAATTGGCACCTTAAAAGCTCAGAGTATTCCTCTTTTGTTAATTGAAACATGAAATCATCAGGGAATCGTTTTATATTTCTTTTTAATATGATAAAGAGAAAAGAGACCCCTCTGTGTCTCCCCTTGTAAAGGGGAGAATTATATCCCCTCTTTACCAAGGAGGGGTAGGGGAGGTTATCTTTTGATATTTTCAATAATAAACTCAATTACTCCATCAACATTTTCATATACTTCTCTATTAGTAAATCGAAGAAATTCTATGCCGTATGATTCGATAATTATTTGTCTCTCTTTATCGCAAATATCTGCTCCATCTGTAAAGTGAGAATCACCATCAACCTCTATGGCTAATTTTAGTTCCGGTGAATAAAAATCAATTACAAATTTGTTAACACTATATTGACGTCTGAATTTGTATCCGCATAGGCTTTTATTCTTAAGTTTAGACCATAGTATGATTTCAGCCTTAGGCATATTTTTTCTCAGTTGCCTTCGTTTTTCCTTTTCGGTGTGTTTATTAAATGCCTTTGTCATAACTATTTTGTATTTCTTTTTAATATGGTGAGGAGTAAAAGTACCCCTCTATATCTCCCCTTGGTAAGGGGAGAATGTAATCCCCTCTTTACCAAGGAGGGGTAGGGGAGGTTAATGATAATGATTTATAACAGTTTGAATTTTCAAGATAAGAAATTAACCAGAGAGAAAAGTAAAACTATCTGAATCCCATTCCAATAATCTATTATATAAAGAGAATCATCCATGATAAATTTCAATTCTCAACAACAAAACAGCAAACTCTACTCCACGGCAGCGGCGCTGGCGCTCTTTACGATCTTCTACAACATCATTGAAGGCATCGTCTCCGTCAGCTTCGGCATTGAGGATGGCAGCATGTCTCTCTTCGGGTTTGGTGTGGATTCATTTGTCGAGGTGGTCTCGGGTATTGGCATATGGCATATGGTGCGGAGGATCAGAAATAACGGTACAGAGAAACTCGATCATTTCGAAGAGAGCGCGCTCAGGATCACAGGAGGCGGGTTCTATGTCCTGACCATCGGGCTTTCGATCACCGCTGCTGTCAATCTTTATCAGGGGCATAAACCGGATACAGCTTTCTGGGGCATTGTGGTTTCCCTTGTCTCCATTGCAGCGATGTGGCTGTTGATACACTTTAAGATGAAGGTCGGTAAGCAGCTCAATTCCGATGCCATTCTCTCAGACGCAGCCTGCACACGCGCATGTCTGCGGCTCTCCATCGTGCTTCTGATCGCAAGCGCGGGGTATGAACTGACACATATCGGCTGGATAGATTCAGCCGGGACGTTCGTGATAGCGTGGCTCTGTTATCAGGAAGGGAAGGAAGCGTTCGGAAAAGCAAAGGCGAAAAGTTTAGCGTGCGGGTGCGGATGTAAGGCGAAGGAAATGTGATAAATGTTATGCCTTATATATTCTTACCCCGGGTATCTGTTCAAAATGCTTGTCGAGGGTAAAGACAGAGAGGTTATGCTCTATGGCAATGGATGCGATAAATATGTCTGACTGCGGCAGATTCAACCCTTTCCTTTTTAATAAGGCGGAAAGTTCAGCAGCTTTTTTCCAATGAGGCTGTGTCATTTCCATATACTTCATATCTGACAGGGCTTCAAGGATCAATGCTTTTTCATCTCCTGACCTTACTCCCTGCAGCAATTCAAAGAGTATCACTCCGCAGGTCCATATGGAGTTTTTAATTATAAGCGACTCAAGTTTCTTGCCTGTTAAGGATTCCAGTTTGAAGAACTCTATCCATACGCTTGTGTCAGCTAATATGCCTTTATTTTTTTCTTCCATGGAGTTTCTCCCGTTCTTTCTGCGCTTTCATCTCGAGTTCTTCTTCCTTCTGCCAATCATAATCAATCTGTACTTTCCCTCTTAGAGCTATCAGTTTTTTAATTTTGTTCTGCCGGACAAATTCCTTCATGGCTGCTGTTATAGCCTTTGTCTTGGACTTCTCGCCGGACAGCTTCTGAACTTCAGAAACGAGGTCGTCGGGTATGTTTAATGTTGCACGCATATTATGCACCTCCTTGATATGCATTAATTGTATGCGTGTTTTTAGTGAAAAGTCAAACAGATGATAATTGTCCCGCCTTTCATGGCTATAATTAAAAACCATAATGGTTTGAATTTTCAAGATAAGGAATTAACCACAGAGGAAAGCGGAAGAGCAATAAAATCTACAAATTCTTTATGAAATGTTTATATTCAGCAGGCGGGTCTAAAATTTCAGAGCCTATCATATATATAAGCCCGACACTTTTATCTGAAGATATATTCACCCATTTGATATCGCACTTCAGGGTTGTCTCATTTGACGGGCTGGTTTGAAATCTTAATCCGAGTATTGTATTGGGAAGGATGCCGTCCACCCTTTCTTCAGGGGCTAATATTATATTTAAGCCTATGCCTTCGTATGAAACATTATTTATAAAAGCATCATGGCTGTTATCGCCTACGTTAAGCTTGACCCTGATATGTACCTGTTTTCTTTCTGAACGCCTTTTTTCCATGAAGTATTATAGCAGATGATATTTCATTGTTAACAGGGACAGTAAGCACTCAGCCGTGCATCGCCTCATCAACCACTTCAACGATATGTTTGATCTTGATATCGCTGCCTGTCTCCCTCTTCATATCTTCAAGCTGCATGACACAGCCGGGGCATGATGTTACTACAGTACCGGCATGGGTGTTGTTTATGTTCTCAAACTTCTTTCTTCCGATAGACCTTGAGAGGTCTTTGTAATTCATGCTGAAGAAACCCCCGAATCCGCAGCATTCATCAGCATTCTTCATCTCAACAAACGCAACCCCTTTAATGCTTTTGAGTATCTCGCGCGGTTCTCTGGTCATCTTCATCCCGTACCGGGCATGGCATGGGTCATGGTATGTCACAATTTCGTGCGGCAGCTTCAGTCCCTGAGTTATATTATTTTTTATAAAGAACTCGTTCACATCCATTATATTTGGAATTGTGTCGCCTGCAAGTTCAGGGTATTCTGACCTGATGGTATTTGTACATGTAGGGCACATGCTGATCACAGCTTCAGCCCTTGTCATCTTAAAGGTATCAATATTCTTCCTTGCCGCAGCCCTTGCCTCATCCTCAAGCCCGGCTCCTCTCATGGGCGCGCCGCAGCATACCTCTCCCTTGAATACTATGACCTCGTATCTCTTTGTGAGGAGTATATTTACAAGCGCATCACCGAGATGTGGGTATAGATAATTGATCTGGCAGCCTGTGAAGATCGCAACTCTCCCTATCTTTTTTGTATTTTTATAGACCTGTATTCCGCTTTTGAATGGGTGTGAAGTGATGGCAGGCATGTAGCGCAGCTTTCCTGACTTGTAGAGCGGACGGTAGAGTATCTTTTGCAGTCCGCTTAAGATAGAAAAAACAGTGTCCATTCTTGAGGCTGAATACCGCATTGCTTTACTCAGCAGGCTGCCTTTGCGGTATGAATCCTTAAGAAGGGTTCTTCCATGGTATATCATCTCAGGGATATTGATGCCTAACGGGCAGAGGCCCTTGCACGCGCCGCAGAGTATGCAGTTGAATATTCTGTCAGCCATTCCTCTGCTCGGGGCAAGCCTTTCTGAACACAGCTCTCCGAGCATCGCGACCCTGCCTCTTGCGCCCATGGATTCGTTCAGGGAAGAAAGATATGTAGGGCAGAGTGATTTACACGTGCCGCATTTTACGCACCTGGAGAGCTCGCTGCAGTATTTAGCCTCATTCATTTCTTGTCTGAACCCTGTATCTTAAGATGCTCATTAAATCCGCCGCTCTTAAAACCCCGGAGGTCAAGCGTTACATGTTTATACCCGAGGGCCTTGAGGTACGCGTTGATCTTTTCTCTGACAGACGCGTCAAAGAGTATATGAAATTCTTCGGGAAGAACCTCAATCCTGGCGATATCGCCATGGTCTCTCACCCTCAGCTCTTTCAGTTTAAATGTCTTTAAATAAGATTCAGCGCGGCCGACACGCTCGAGCGCTTCAGATGTGATCTTCTGCCCATAAGGGAATCGTGATGAGAGGCAGGGAGATGATGGTTTGTCCCATGTCCTTAAGCCGAGGCTTTTTGACAGGTCTCTTATCTCATCTTTGCCAAGGCCGGCTTCTGATAAAGGGCTTATTACATTCAGTTCCTTTGCCGCACGGCTTCCGGGCCTCCAGTCTTTCATGTCATCAATGTTGCTGCCGTCAAGTATGTAAGAAATTCCTTCTTCAACTGCGATCTCTCTCAGCTTTGTGAAGAGCTCTTTTTTGCAGTAATAGCATCTGTCGGGCGGATTGTTTGAGTAGTTTTCATCGTGCAGTTCATCTGTCGTGATGATCCTGTGAGGGATATTTAATTCAGCGGTGATCTCTTTTGCGAAAGAGAGCTCTTCTTCAGGAAGGCTTTGGGAGACCGCGGTCACCGCAAGTATCTCTTTAAGCCCTGAGATAGAGGCTGCCTTGAGTAAGAATGTACTGTCAACACCGCCTGAAAAAGCTATGATGACCCGTTCCATGTTCTTCAGGTTTTGCTTTAATATGTTGAGCTTCTCACTGGTCTTCATCTGACGGTATCCGCAACAACTCCTTAAGGCAGGATATATATTATTATGACAGGTTCAGCCGGGGATTTGCCAAAGACTTTACATTATAACCAGTTCGTAGTATTCCTGATGATAATTTTTATCGGCTTTGACTATTATCTTGAGATTGTTCTCTTTTTCAATATTTTCAATCCCCTCTCTCTCTTCCTCGTATATAAGGTCCACGACAAGAGGGTGGGCAGTGATAACGACCTTTCCGTTTCTTTTTGTGGATCCTATCTTTCTTATCTCCCTGAATATCTCGTAGCATACGGTGGTTGGAGATTTAACAAAGCCTTTGCCTTCGCAATATGAACATGTCTGCGCCAGCACCCTGCCGAGGCTCTCTCTTACCCTCTTTCTTGTCATCTCGATAAGACCGAACTCTGATACCTGCAGCACAGTGCATTTTGCCCTGTCTTTGTTCACTGCTTCCTGAAAGACGTTGAAGAGCTTCTCTTTGTTCTCATCTTTTTCCATATCAATAAAATCAATAATTACTATGCCGCCCAGATTCCTGAGCCTTATCTGATACGCGATCTCCTTTACAGCCTCGAGGTTTGTCTTGAGAACGGTATCTTCAAGCGATGCCTTGCCGACATACTTTCCGGTATTGACATCAATTGATATCAGCGCCTCTGTCTGGTCGATAACTATGTATCCCCCGGACTTGAGCCAGACACGCCTTCCCAAAGCCTTTGGTATCTCAAGCTCTATGCCGTAGGCGTCGAATATAGGCTCAGGCCCTTCGTAAAGATGAACGTTGCTTATTAATTTCGGAAAATAATTTTTAATGAAATCAACTATCTTGTCATACTCTTCTTCAGAGTCGATGATAAGCTGGTCTACTTCGAGTCCAAGGAGGTCCCTTACACTTCTTAGTCCCAGGTCCAGGTCGCTGTAGATCAGGCGGGACGCATCAGGGTTGCCCATCTTGCTCTGGATGTTCTTCCACAGAAGCATAAGGAATGCGATATCCTTTTCAATATCTTCTTCAGTGCATCCCTCGCTCGCAGTCCTTACTATGAAGCCGAAGTTGTCAGGTTTGAGCCTGGTAATTATCTTCAGGAGCCTGTCCCTCTCGTCTTCATCCATGATCCTTCTTGAGATGCCGATGTGCTCGACACCCGGCATCAATACGAGGTGCCTGCCGGGCAGAGTGATGTAGGAGGTGACCCTTGCACCCTTGGTTCCTATGAGGTCTTTTGAGACCTGCACAAAGATATCCTGTCCCTCCTGAAGCATGTCCTCTATTGGAAGGTTGACAGGTATCGGCTCATCCAGGTCTTCACTGAAGATCGAGTTGTCATAAGATGAATAAACATCAGCAGCATGAAGGAACGCGGCCTTCTCAAGGCCTATATCAACAAAAGCTGACTGCATCCCCGGAAGTATCTTTACGATCTTTCCTTTATATACATTGCCGACCAGGCTGGCATCCTTCTTTCTCTCTATATAGAGCTCCAGCAGCTGGTTGTCAGTCTCCAGAAGCCCCACTCGGGTCTCTTCAGGAGTTACGTTCATTATTATTTTTCCGGGCATATTGTTAATCCTTTAAAGGTTCTTTCCACTCACCGTTATCAAGGCCGTATACATTTGTCCGGCTTATCGACAGCGAGTATAATTCCTCAGCCGGCTTTTTGAGCAACTCTTTTAATATCTCCCATAGCCTGACTTTTATTCTACCATCATCTTTAAGAGTTAGGTAGAGCCTGCCATTATTTACTTCAGCCTGCTCAACCAAAGGCCTGATATCTACATCGCCTTTCTCTCTTGAAACAGGAACAGAAGCCGACTGCATAAAGGAATTTATATGTTTTTCAGCATTATTGTCAATAGAAATTTCATATTTGTAACGGCATATGAAATCATCCAGCGCCCTGGCCTTTAACTGGACCATTTCAGCAGCTGACACTTTCAGCCCCTCAGGCAGCTCAATGTTTATCCGGTTCAGGAAATCCGCAGGATTCATTATATTAGACAGTTCAATGTCAAAATACTCATTGAACCCCTCAACGCCAGCAGACAGCGCAGGCCCGAATGAGAGCTTCGGGTGAGGGTGGAAACCTGATGAATAACCCACAGCCAGCCTTGCCCTTCTTGCAGCCCTCAGTATAGCTGTCATAACCTCACTATGGGAAAGATAGCGCATTATTCCGGTCTTTGAATATCTGGCCCGTATCTTTGACGGCGGCAGGTTCTTGTTGATGGTTTGAGTCATTGGAAGCATATCTGTTTGAGCGGGACTGCATTCCGTTATATTCTTTTTGCTTACGCATTTCAGCCCGCATCCGGTGCATACATCGGTGCAGTCAGGGGTCACTATGCCTTCAAGCGCTTTGTTATATTCAGACCTCAGGAAGTCAGTGGTCACTCCGGTGTCTATGAATTCCCAAGGCAATCTCTTATCCAGGCAGAATGTCCTGCAAGCATAACTCTCAAGGTTCATGCCTGACTTTTCTGCTGCCTTTGTCCATTTATTAAAGTCGAACATCTCTGACCAGCCGTCAAACCGGCATCCTGACCTCCATGCATCTTCCAGAAGGATCGCGCTCTGAGCATCTCCTCTTGCAAAGACAGACTCTAAAAGCGTCACTTCAACATGCTGGCCTTTGTAGTTCATGCCTCTTTTCCTGAGGACATTTCTCAGCAGGTCCTGTTTAGCGCGAAGTTCAACAGAAGGGCTCTGGCCATGCCACTGGAACGGTGTATGCGGTTTCGGCACGAACGCGGATATGCCGACATTTATATTCACCCGTTTCCCCGTGATCTTTCTGCCCTTTGTCAGGGCTATCTTTGCCATATCTATTATTCCGTCTAGATCAGCCCGCGTCTCTGTTGGAAGGCCGATCATGAAATAGAGTTTGATACTTTGCCATCCTTCAGAAAAGAGTATCTCCAGCGTCTCGTTATACTCTTCTTCTGTGAAGTCCTTATTGATGATGTCGCGCAGCCTCTTGGTCCCTGCCTCCGGCGCCATGGTGAATCCGCTTTTTCTCACATTATTTACTTCTTTAAGAAGATCCCGGGTTATCGCGCCTACTCTGAGCGATGGAAGGGCAACTGATATGTGGGAACCTGAGCAGGCGCTGTTAATAGACTTTATCAGAGGCAGAAGGCTGCTGTAATCGCCTGTGCTTAATGATGAGAAAGATAACTCCTCATGCCCGGTCTTTGAGAGTGAGTTCAGCGCAATGGAGAGAAGATTCTCCTTGGACCTTTCACGAAGAGGCCTGTAGATCATGCCTGCCTGGCAGAACCTGCATCCTTTAGTGCATCCCCTTGATATCTCGATCGCGACCCTGTCATGCACAGGTGCGGCATAAGGCACAAGCGGGGCATCAGAGAACGGCGCATCATCAAGGTTTTGGACTATCCGTTTCCTGATAATGTCCTTTTGTGTATCATGAATGGAAGGCACGTATATCCCCTCTATTTTTGAGAGTGCAGCCAGCAGTTCAGTTTTGTTTTTTATCTTTGAGCATGTCTCGATGATCTCAAGGATGACCTCTTCTCCGTCACCTATCACAAAGGCATCGATGAACGGGGCCAGAGGCAGCGGGTTCATCGCGCATGGGCCGCCTGCAATTACAAGAGGATAGCTGTCGTTCCTGTCTTTAGAACGGACGGGGATGCCTCCAAGGTCAAGCATATTCAGGATGTTCGTATAAGAGAGTTCGTACTGAAGTGTAAAGCCGATGATGCTGAAATCTTTAAGCGGCCTCCCGAATTCCAGCGATGTAAGCGGCAGCCTCTCTTTTCTCAGGTGTGCCTCAAGGTCTGTCCACGGGGCAAATACCCTTTCCGCAGAAGTCTCAGGGATGCTGTTTATTATCGAGTAGAGTATCTTCAGTCCCAGATGAGACATCCCGATTTCATAAGTATCAGGAAAGCACAAAGCAACCTTAATATCGGCCTCTTTGCGGATAATATTTATCTCATTGCCAATGTATTGACTGGGTCTCTGAAAAGAAGCAAGATTCATAGCCTGTTATTATTTCATAGGGCTGTCTTTAATGCAATTATTGGAGTCGGACTTCCATAGATCGGTTCTGATATAATAAAAACACCCAAAACTTTTAACTTTCAATTTTTCATGGAGGGGATATGAGATTTTTCAAGGCAGGAATTTTAGTATTGATGCTTACGGCTGTTTTCACTTTTCATGTGAATGCTGCTGAGACAAAAAACGCTAAGTTTACAAAAGAGGAGATCAAGAAGATGTCAACGACAAAAGCTGTTTTAGATACCAAGTTCGGGAAGATAGAGATAAAGTTCTTTCCTGATGTCGCGCCTAACCATGTAAAGAACTTCATTGATCTCGCAAAGAAGGGTTTTTATAACGGCACGACGTTCCACCGCGTAATTCCGGGCTTCATGATACAGGGCGGAGACCCAAGCGGAAACGGCACCGGCGGGCCGGGATATTCAGTTAAGGCTGAGTTCAATGATAAGTCCCACAAGCGCGGGATAGTTTCAATGGCAAGGTCTTCAGATCCTAACAGCGCTGGTTCCCAGTTCTTCATCTGTGTCGCTGATTCCAAATTCCTTGATAAGCAGTACACGGTATTCGGCGAGGTTGTATCAGGCATGGATGCTGTGGATAAGATAGTGAGCCAGCCTCGCAACGCCAATGATAAGCCGAACGAAAAGATCGAGATGAAGGTTAGTGTCGTTGAATAGCGGAAAAGTTTGATTGTGATTTCATTTTGTTTGTCATACCCGCGAAAGCGGGTATCCAGGAAATATTACAAACACTGGATTCCCGATTAACAGACCTCGGGAATGACATCTTAAAGTGGAGTTTATTAATGGACCTTATTTATTGCGGGCTGTGACAAAGAACAATTGATATGTCGCTGTGCATTCCCCGTGATTTTGTTTGAACCAATCGTCCATTGTTCTGAGCATAGACTTGTTAAGGCTTAAAGAAGGCCGGCCGCCGGTGGCGCCGGTCTTTTTTATATGCCTGAGAAGCTCAAGAGTTGAGGCATATTTGCGTGTTAAATTGACCTCCTCTAAAACCACTCTTTCAAAGATGTCATGCAGCATTGACAGCAGCTTTTCTTCCTGAGAGAAGCTGTGCGCCGGAAGTGTTATAGGTCTGCCGTAAATATGGTCAAGAGCGTTGGAAAGTTCATGAAAGGTTTGAGGGCCGAAGACAGAAAAAAGAAAAATTCCATGAGGCGAGAGCAGCTTTTTGATATTGATGAGAGAGTTGTTTATATCAGTAAACCACTGCAGCGCCGCGTTTGAGGTTATCAGGCCATACATTTTATCGGTCTCATTGAGCAGTTTCTCCGCGTCTCTACAGATGAAGTTCACATGAGAGTTTCCAAAGAGCTTTGTCTTTGCTATCTCTATCATTGCCGGAGAGAAATCAACTGAGGTTATGGAGGCTTTTGGGAATCTTTCTGAAAGCTGTATCGTATAATTTCCGGTAGCACCGCCTACTTCAAGAATTGATGTCGGATCAATATTTTCAAGCAGAAGCATAAGCCTCGCAGCTGACTCTTTCTGGATATCCGCATGGGCGTCATATGTTTTTGCCGCCTGAGAAAATGCCGACTCTATTTTATCTTTTTGCAGTATCATTTTGTGGTATTGTAATTATAGTCTTTCAGCGTTGGATTAGACCAGATTTGCTGCAGAAAGGATCTTTCTTGTGACTAAAATAATTATTGTGTCAGGCTGGGCGTCTCCAAAAGAGTCATTGCAAAAACTTTCTGATGCATGTTCATTATTCTCTAATGTCCTGACCATATCAATACATGATCTCCATTCAGGTTATGCTACGGGCCTTATGGATATCATCAACGATGCAGGCGGAAACTGTCTGCTGGCAGGCTGGTCAACAGGCGGGATGGCAGTTCTTGAGGCTGCTGTTCATTGCCAAGATAAGATAGACGGCATGGTCCTGATCAGCACAACTTCCCGGTTCTCTTCAAGCGCGGATTATGATATCGGGACTTCACCTTCAGTTTTACGCGCCATGATCAGCGGAATTAAAAAGGATGCAAGGACAACGCTCACCAATTTCCTGATAAATACTCACAAGCCTTTTATGGAAGATACTGCTTTAGTCCGGAAGGAAGCGGATGCGTCTTGTCTGATAGGAAATGAAGGATTGATTAAAGGGCTTCGATATCTTAAGGATACAGACCTTCGTAATTTACTTAAGAACATTAAGATCCCTTCTTTAGTGATTCACGGCAAAGAAGATTCCATAATCCCTTGGCAGGCAGGCAGGTTTCTGGCAGAAAGGCTTCCTAACGCTTCATTTAAACTAATTGAAGGCGCCGGGCATGACCTGCCGATACGGTTTTCAGGGTCAATTGCGGAAGAGGTCCGAAGATTTACAAAAATGATATAACTCTGCTATCTGCTTTCGCGAAAAATTGACATTTTTTTATTTTTTAAATTATATATATGGTTGTGTTTTTAAATTCATCTTTAATTGAGCGAGGTAACTCTAATGACTAAACAGACAATGGAATTCAGGACAGAGACAAAGCAGATACTTGATCTGATGATTCACTCTCTATACTCGCATAAGGAGGTCTTTCTCAGGGAGCTTATCTCCAACGCGTCTGACGCTATCGACAAGGCGAGTTATGAATCCCTGACGAATAAGAACATCCTTGAAGATGATAAGGAGTGGAAGATAAAGATATCCGCTGACAAGGCTGCCGGGACTCTGACCATAAGCGACAACGGCATCGGCATGACAAAGGAAGAGGCTATTGAGGAGATAGGCACCATCGCCCACTCCGGCACCAGGGAGTTCCTTGCAGCGATACAGAGCAAGGAGGTCAGGGACAACCCCGAACTTATCGGGCAGTTCGGCGTGGGGTTTTATGCGTCATATATGGTTGCGGACAGGGTTACCGTACTTTCGAGAAAGGCAGGACATGATAAGGCCACAGGTGTAAGGTGGGAATCTGCTGCTGACGGGACTTTTACAGTTGAGGATGCGGCAAAAGAGAAGAAGGGCACGGATGTGATCCTGCATCTCAAAGAAGAAGAGAAGATGTATCTTGATGAGTGGACCATACGGGAGACTGTCAAGAAATACTCTGACTTCATTGAACACCCTGTAGTTATGGATGTTGAGCATGAAGAAGAGAGCTCGATCGTGAAGGGTGATAAGATAAAGATAAAAGAGGAAGAGAAGCTCAATTCCCAGAAGGCGATATGGCTTAAGCCGAAATCAGATGTCTCTGCCGAAGAATACAATGAATTCTACAAGCACATAGCGCATGATTTTTCTGACCCTGCAAAGGTGATACACTTCAGGGCTGAGGGGAATTATGAATTTGCAGCGCTTCTCTATATCCCGGCAAAGAGGCCGTTGGATATTTTATACAAGGAGTACAAGATAGGCCTATCCCTCTATGTCAAGAGGGTGAAGATCATGGATTATTGTGAGGAACTGATCCCCCCTTATCTGAGATTTGTAAAAGGCGTCGTTGACTCTTCAGACCTGCCGCTGAATGTTTCAAGAGAGATGCTTCAGAACAACCGGCAGATCGATATCATAAAAAATAACCTTACCAAGAAGATACTCGATACCCTCGCTGAGATGAAGAACAATGATTATGACGAGTACCTTAAGTTTCATTATGACTTTGGAAGGGTGCTTAAAGAGGGTATTCACTTTGACTTTCAAAGAAGAGAGGCGATCGCTGAGCTGCTTCTCTTCCAGTCCACCAAGGCCGAAGGCGACAAGCTCAGGACCATCCAGGACTATGTTAAGGATATGAAAGAGGGTCAGGGTGAGATATTTTACATAACAGCTGCGTCACTTGATGATGCTCTTAATTCCCCTTATCTTGAGGTATTTAAGGAGAAAGATTACGAGGTCCTCATAATGCTGGATGATATTGATGATATCGTAATGAGTTCTCTTGAGTATAAAGGGAAGAAGCTGAAGTCAGTGATCAAAGGCGATGTGACGCTGGACAGTAACAATAAAGAGGAAAAAGAGAAGGCTGGGAAGAAGTATAAGGCACTCCTTGACCTTATAAAAGACCGGCTTAAGGATGATGTGAAGGATGTGCGGCTTTCCGGAAGGCTCAGGGATTCGGTATGCTGCCTTGTGGCGGATGAAGGGGAGATGGACGCGCAGGTCGAGAAGCTTTTGAGACAGATGGGCCAGGATGTGCCCAGAAATCTTAGGATACTTGAGGTAAACCCGTCACATCCTATCCTGCATTCCATGAACGGCATGTTTGAAAAAGACAAGAACAGCCCGATACTGCAGGAGTACGTAGACCTTCTTTATAATCAGGCGCTTCTGCTTGAGGGTTCCAAGCCAAAGGATTCTGCCGCTTTTGCAAAGGCCATAGCAAAACTCATGGTTGAGAATGTCGGGCATAATGACAATTAGAGGTATCTTTATTTACATGAGAATTTCATCTATATGACAATACAGATCCATAAAGAGTGTCTCTCAGAGGCAGGCTGGAAGGTGTTGCTCAGCCTCAAGGATATAATCAAAAAATATCATGGGACTATGGCAGGCGGCACCGCTCTGGCATTGCAGGTCGGGCACAGGATCTCCGGCAACCTGGATTTTTATACAGATACTTTCTTCAGTATGGAATCCCTCATCTCAGATATTAAAAGGACCGGTCGGCCTTTTAATATCATTTCCGAGGAAGACGGGTATCTCTTTGCTGAAGTGGATGGCATAAGGTTCTCTCTGTTTGAATATGATTACCCGTTTATTCAGGAGTCGTTATCTGTTGAGGATATTAATATCGCAGGTGTTCTGGATATAGTCACTATGAAGCTTATGGCTGTAAGCCAGAACGGCACCAAAGGGGATTTTGTAGATATATATTTTGTCCTCAAGAGCATTCCTTTTCAGGATGTTGCCAAGCATATGATAAAACGCTTTGGAAAAGAGATGGTGAACGCCATTGATATAGGCCATTCGCTTGTTGATTTTTCAAGTGCGGATTTTAATCCTGAACCTGTGTACATGAAAGGTCAGAAAGTCAGCTGGGATGAGGTTAAGGGCTTTCTTAAGCGGGAATCAAAACAGTTTTCTTCTGATCTGGAAAGAGTGCTTGCCGGCAGCAAATAACTTCCATTTTTCCATAATCTCCCCATTTGATTTACAATAATAGGTATAGACCATAAGAGACTACATCAGGAGGGTATTATGAAAAGAACGTTTTTATTAATAGCGCTGCTCTTTAGTTTTGTTTCCACAGGCAATGCCGAGGTTTTAGATGTCTTTCATTTTTCAGGGAATGAATGGGTAAGATGGGATGTCCCTTCAAAATATGGTTTTATAGGCGGTTTCATTGCCGGAGGGGCGTATGTCGCAATAAGCAGTCAGGCTGACATGATCAATAAGGACATGAAAAATGAAGAAGTATCCACAAAAAAGCCGGGAGAGAAGAAGGATGAGATAACTTCACTTATAATGTATCTTCAGGATGATAATGAGAAGGATATGACCCGCTTCTTTATCAAAGGGATAGCAAGCGATAAGCTTGTTGCCGGGCTGGATGAGTTATATATCAATTCGCATCATCGCAGTATCAAGGTGGTAGATGCCATATATCTTGTCAGAAAGAAGATAGAGGGGGTTTCTTCCGATGAGATAAATGCAACTCTTGAGTATCTTATCTCCGGGAAAGATATTAAAAAATTGCATTTCACAGACAAGAACGGTAAATTCCAGGCTGTGACATTTCCTTGATCAGTTTTATGGTCAACTTTGAGATTGGAAGGTTTATTCGGTAAAGGTGAATAAGATAAATATTTTTAGAGACAGGTTTTTTTTAGCGCATCTTGTAGTCCTTAATTTTATATTGCTTATGTTTGCAGGGGTCTCTGATGCCGCGTTAAATACTGCCATTGAAGGCAACACTATTGCTGCTACAGAAAGCCGGGATGCCGGGATACAATTTGATATCGGGCTGAGCTATGCCAGGATAGGAAAGTATAGTGAAGCAGTAGAAGCTTACAAGGAGGCGGTCAGGCTTAAACCTGATTTTGCTGAGGCCTATTTTAATCTCGGCATTAACTACAGTAACCTGGAGTTGTACAGGGAGGCGGTCGATGCTTATAAAGAGGCGATTAAGCTCAAGCCCGATTTTGTAGAAGCATATATCAATCTTGGCTGGAACTACGGAACACTTGGTATGCATAAGAATGCTGTGTCAGCTTATGAAAAGGTACTGCAATTAAGCCCTGATAATGTTGAAATTTATTATGACCTCGGCTTTAACTATGCCAGGCTGATGAGATTTGAAGAAGCGGTTGAGGCTTATGAGAAGTTTATAAATTTCAGGCCTGATAATGCCGAGGCATATTATAATCTTGGGATCGCTTATATAGCCCTGCATGACAATGGCTCTGCTAATGAGATATATGAAAAGCTTAAGTTGTTAGATGGCCATGCGGCTCAGGAGCTTTGGGATCTGATAAAGAAATAATGGCATGAGAGTCCCTTTAGTTAAAGAGCATGGCGCATGGTTTGTTTTTATATTTTCCTGCGCTGCAGGAATTCTGGCCGGCCAGTCGATCAGTTGGGATGAAACATTATTTAATATAATTCTTACCTCAGCAGGGATTGCTCTGCTTATTAACTCCAAGGCTTCACTTGCTCCTCTTGTCAAAGGCAGGCGTATGGACAAAACTGCTCTGGCATGGACGGTCTTATTTTTTACTTCAGGCTTGCTTCTTCTGTTGCCGTTTTTAGAAAAAGGACTGCCGCATTTCAATGTCTTTTTCCTTCTTATTATTCTTTATCTTTTTTTCATTGGTGTTAATAAGGAGCATCTTCTTATTGCTGAACTTTCAGGTTTTTCTTTGCTTACCATATCGGCTCCTATCATATATTTTATGGCAACTGGAGTCTTATCATTAAAACTTTATCTTGCAGTGTTCCTCTTTTTTGGTGCCGGAGTATTCAAGGTAAGAATGAGGATAAAAAAGACGGCCTTCTTCAGAGCTGTAATGGTCACCTACTGTTCCTCTGTTTTGATCTTTTATTATTACAGTGATATATCCTGCATGATACTGCTTCCTTTGGTAGAAAACATTACAAATGCCATCTGGTTCAGAGATGAGCGATTGAAGGTCACAGGGAATGTCGAGCTTGTAAAAGGCGTTATGTTTTTAACACTTTTATATCTTTTTTATATATAATAAACCCCCACATCTTCAGGTACTTAAGTTTTTATCTCTCAACCTGTTGACAAAAAAAGTATTAATTGATATTCTGTATAGTCTTACAACTGGTTTATCAAAAGCAGTGTTTGAAGGGTAAAACGGAGGAAACGTGCCGACAATACAACAACTGGTAAAAAATGGCAGGAAGAAAGTGGTAAAGAAGGCCAAGGGTCCGGCTCTGATGGAATGTCCTCAGAGAAGGGGGGTCTGCACTAGAGTCTATACCACAACTCCAAAGAAGCCGAACTCAGCTCTTAGAAAAGTTGCAAGGTTAAGACTTACCAATAAAATGGAAGTGACTGCTTATATCCCAGGAGTCGGCCACAATCTTCAGGAGCACTCAATCGTCCTGATCAGAGGCGGCAGGGTAAAGGATCTTCCCGGTGTCAGATATCATATTGTAAGAGGCACGCTGGACACTCTTGGAGTTACTGAACGCAGACAGGGACGCTCGAAGTATGGAGCAAAAAGACCAAAATAATTACCAAAGGTAAAAAACAATGCCAAGAAGAAAAGTAGCAGATAAAAGAGAGATCCTACCGGATCCGATACATAACAGCAAGATAGTGAGCAAGTTCATCAACTCGCTCATGAAAGAAGGGAAGAAGTCTGTGGCAGAAAAGATCTGCTACGGCGCTCTTGATATCATCAAGGAAAAGACAGGGAACGACCCGTTAAAGGTCTTCAAGTCAGCACTTGATAATGTGAAGCCTGCAGTAGAGGTTAAATCCAGGCGTGTTGGCGGAGCTACTTATCAGGTGCCTACTGACATAATGCCGGATAGACGTCAGGCCTTGGCATACAGGTGGATAATTGGTTTCGCTGCAAAACGCCCCGGAAAGACTATGAGAGAAAAATTGGCTGCAGAATTAATGGATGCGGCAAATAATACTGGATCTTCTATTAAGAAGAGGGAAGACACTCACAAGATGGCTGAGGCCAACAAGGCTTTTGCTCATTACAGATGGTAGGTTATGGAAGCGGTTATGACATCGATATCATTAGATAAGACAAGAAACATCGGGATAATGGCGCATATTGATGCCGGCAAGACCACTACGACCGAGCGCATACTTTATTATACTGGTGTGACATATAAGATAGGAGAGGTCCATGAGGGTACAGCTGTTATGGACTGGATGGTTCAGGAACAGGAGAGGGGCATAACGATAACTTCTGCTGCAACAACCTGCTTCTGGAATGATCACAGAATCAATATAATTGATACACCGGGACATGTTGACTTCACCATTGAAGTGGAACGTGCTCTCAGGGTTTTGGACGGAGCAGTTGCTGTCTTTGATGCTGTTTCAGGAGTTGAACCACAATCTGAGACAGTATGGCGCCAGGCAGAGAAGTACAAGGTCCCCAGAATAGCGTTCATCAATAAGATGGACAGGGTAGGCGCTGATTTCTTTATGAGTGTCAATTCCATGATCAGCAGGCTGGGAGCTAATCCTGTTATCTTCCAGATGCCTATCGGAAGTGAGGATCAATACAAGGGTTCTGTTGACCTCGTAAAAATGAAGGCATATATATATGATGCTGAAGATCTTGGAGCTACATATCGCGAATGTGATATACCCGATGATTTAATTCCAATGGCTATTCAATGCAGGGAGAAGATGATCGAGGCTCTTGCTGATGTTGATAATGAGATAATGGAGAAGTTCCTGGCAGGGGAAGATGTCGATAGCGCCCTTTTGATGAAAGCTCTGAGAAAAGGCACCAATGACTTAAAGATTACCCCGGTAATTTGCGGCACAGCATTTAAAAATAAAGGGGTTCAGCAGCTTCTTGATGCAATTGTAGACTTCCTGCCTTCTCCTTTAGATGTCCCGCCAATAATGGGAATCGACCCTAATACGGACGCTGAGTTAGTTAGGAGACCTGATGACAGCGAACCGTTCTCTGCTCTTGCATTTAAGATAATGACCGACCCGTTTGTAGGACAGCTTACTTTCTTAAGGGTTTATTCCGGTGTTTTAGAGACCGGATCATACGTTTATAACTCTTCGAAAGATGTGAAAGAGCGTATAGGCAGGCTTGTTAAGATGCATGCAAATAAGAGGGAAGATATTAAGGATGTACATGCAGGTGATATAGTTGCGGCAGTAGGATTAAAGAGTACCTTGACAGGTGACACTCTTTGTTCCGAGGACCATCCCGTGATCCTTGAAAAAATGGAATTTCCCGCTCCTGTCATATCTGTTGCAATCGAGCCGAAGACAAAGGCGGATCAGCAGAAGCTTTCTATCGCTCTTGGAAAACTTGCACAGGAAGACCCTTCATTTAAGGTCTCTTTTGATGAAGAGACCGCCCAGACGATTATTTCAGGTATGGGTGAACTTCATCTTGAGATAATAGTTGACAGGCTTATCAGGGAATTCAAGGTAGGAGCAAATATCGGAAAGCCTCAGGTAGCTTACAGGGAGACGATAAAAAAGAAAACAAAGGCAGAAGGCAAATTCATAAGGCAGTCCGGAGGCCGCGGTCAATACGGCCATGTTGTTATAGATATGGAACCGCTTGAGCCGGGCGGTGGGTTTGAGTTCGTTAATAAGGTAGTCGGCGGTTCAATACCGAGAGAATATATATCTGCTGTTGAAAAGGGAGTCAAAGAGGCACTTGAGAACGGGGTGATGGCAAGTTTCCCTGTTGTGGATGTTAAGGTGACGCTCATTGACGGCTCGTATCATGAGGTTGACTCATCTGAAATGGCATTTAAGATCGCAGGGTCAATGGCATTCAAGAGCGGAGCAAAAAATGCATCTCCAGCCTTGCTTGAGCCTATAATGGTCATAGAGGTAGTAACACCTGAAGAGTATATGGGGGATGTTATCGGCGATCTGAATTCAAGGCGCGGGAAGATACAGAGCATGCAGCAGAGGGGACCGGTTCAGGTAATAACTTGCCTTGCTCCTCTTTCTTCAATGTTTGGTTATGCTACCGATTTGAGGTCTAGCTCTCAGGGCCGTGCTAATTATACGATGCAGTTTGAACACTACGAAGAAGTCCCAAAAAATATTTCAGAAGATATAATCTCCAAGGCCAAAGGGGAATAAAGGAGGGGATTTATGGCAAAGGCGAAATTTGACAGAGGAAAGCCGCACGTTAACGTAGGAACAATAGGGCATGTTGACCATGGGAAGACCACATTAACGGCAGCTATAACAAAATATCTGGCATTCAGCGGCGGAGCAGTATACCGTGCATATGATTCGATAGACAACGCCCCTGAAGAG
>JAUSMY010000059.1 GCA_030646035.1 Thermodesulfovibrionia bacterium
ACCTTTTTCAACAGTGAAGCTGATATTGTCAACGGCGCGGAACTCGCCGTATTCCTTGGTTAAATTTTCGACTTCGATCATTAGATTTGCTTTACTAATTGATAATTTTTAATGATAACAGTAATAGCCTTTATGCCGCAACTCTGCTTATCAAAACATTGCTCATCCAGTGGCAAGAATGAAATCTCTTCGACCAGATGCGCGTAACCAGCAATGCAGGACTCACGCCTTATCGCGTCAGTTGTTTTCTTCATTAGCCTGCAGTCCGCGTGGTCATTTCTAATACGCGCAAGGGTGCGGACGCATATTGGTTCAAAAATATTTTTGAATGTGCTATCATAATTCTGCGTGTTAGATGCGCCACAAAACATTTTTTTAGGAATGCTCACTTTCAGAAGGGATTCACTTATTATGAAGAAACAATTCATGGGGAGTAAGGTTGTTCTCGGGCTTTTGACTATACTGATAGCAGGAATGTCGGGCATTGGCGCGAGTGAAGCATCGGATCAGCCTTCAGAAAAGAAAAAAGAAGCCAAATCCAAGAATTATGACGAAATGGTGGTCATCCCTGCCGGGAAGTTCATCTTCGGAAAGCCCGGTGCAACCAAGGAAATCAGCTTGCCTGCCTATTCGATCGACAAGTACGAGGTTACCAACAAACAGTTCGCCAAGTTCAATTTGGATCATAAATATGGCAAAGGTGGAGACAATTACCCAGTAACAATGATTTCTCTTGTTGATGCCAGCGACCATTGCGCAGCACTCGATAAAAGGCTCCCCACGGAACAGGAATGGGAAAAAGCTGCGCGGGGCACCGATGGCAGGACTTACCCTTGGGGAAACGAGTTCAATAAGGTACTTTGCATAACCAAGGAAAGCGTCGACGAGGGGCAGACTTCGATAATTGCGCCAGTCGGTTCATGCGAAAAAGGTAATAGTCCTTACGGCGTCGCGGATATGACCGGCAACGTGTGGGAGTGGACCTCCAGCTTCGACGATCGTTATAGTGTTCTCAGGGGTGGGTCGTTTTTTGAGAACAGAAATTATGCCATGACTTACAGCTACCTTCTCAGCATCCCCAATGATGCCAAAGACTATGTCGGATTCCGTTGCGTCAAAGACATTAAGTAGCAGTAAGGACTGTCGATGGGGAATGGTGGTGTAGTGGGGGCAATAACAAATTAATAGACGCCTTACCAAAGGTTACCAATAAAAAATTTGTCCTACAGGTATTAATTAGCAATTAATGTTTTGCTAATATTCTTTAACACTTGCCGTGCCGGACTTGATCCGGCATCTATTTATTAAGTATAAGTGCGCTCAGGCTTAATTATATGGCCTTAGGGTGTAGTTATAGAGCTCACCCTCAAATCATTAAGCTTCGTTGCACACCAGTTCAAACATGAGCTGTCGCACACAATCAGGTGATTCATGAAAATTAAACAATCGCATTGGCATCACTTTTTTGGTGGGGTTGCGCTTCTCCTCCTGATTATTCAAGTTTTTTCCGGCTCGGTGTTGACGCTGTTTTATATACCTCAGCTGAACGAAGCCTACGCCAGTGTGCAATACCTCTACAATGAGCTTGGCATTGTGGCATGGATAAGGGATACGCACCGCTGGGCCGCACTATTCTTGATGGTTGCAGTAATAATGCATTTCATAAGAAGCTTTTTAAGAAAGGATTATCTTAACCGGGACAGCAAGACATTGTGGCTGACCGGGGTCCTGCTCTATCTGCCCATGTTAGGTTTTTTGTTCACTGGAGTTATCTTGCCATGGGAATGGAGAGGGTATTGGTTCATGGAGATGATACCTAATTACGCGGCTGAAATCCCCTTGGTCGGGCCTTCCTTCAGTGATTTCCTCATCAACACCTTTACCCTTAATCGGACGTTGGTAGTGCATGTTTGTATTCTTCCGGCCATCACATTAGTGTTAATGGGTATTCACACCTTTACTCGGGTTATCAAAAGAACGGGGGGGCTTACTCTGTATGTCCTTGAACATAGCCTGCTCACCCTTCCGTTTTTGCTGGCGATTGCCGTGCTGGCGTATATTGTGCCGATGCCCTCCCAGGATCCAGCGATAATACCGATGCCATTGGAGGGCGAAAATATTCCAACTGCAGAGTGGTTCATCCTTATGTTCTATGTGCCCTATCTGTATTTTAAGGGGTTCATGGCGACATTATTCGCCTTCTATATCCCTGTTATCATTTTTCTGGTTTTGGCGATATTCCCTTATTTTCTTAGGGCGAGGAAAACCAAGAGTGCCAAAAATATCCCGCAAGAAACCCATTCCGTCGAAAGGAGTGGCGCATTTGCAAAAATCATGGCGCCTGTTCGAAGAACTCTTGGGGCAAGAGCTTATTCAAAAACGTTAGCCTTTCTCACGGTTTTTCTGGTGGCGATAGCCTTGTTCGGTCCACTTTATGCCGTTTCCCATGCATCCCCAACCATGGGCTGCAACTCATGCCACAACATTTCTATGGGAGACCGGCTGGGTCTGCCTCCTGCAACATTCAAGGATAGGGTACTTAACCCCACGCTTAAAGATAATACGTTTATGGTGGAACACTGGTTTTATCCGCAAGTTGTCTGGTAGAAAAAACTTTTTGAGCCGTGGTAGTTAGCTATGGCGGGTTAACGGAATAATATTTTGATTGCGGTGCCATATGGCAATTGCAAATATCAAAATAGGTTGTAGATGAGCGTGTTTTCAACTGGTACAAGAGGAGAGTGCTTTGATCCTGAAGCGTAATAAAGAATTTTATAGCCGTATATTGCTGGTTCTCGCCATTGCGATAGCAGGTTGCAGTCGTTTGGGTGGCAGTGCTCTGCCTGACGAGGAACCCGAAGTTGTCGCAAAACGGTTCTATGAGTTAATCTCGGCGGCAAAAATGGAGGGGGGCACTACGACCGCCAGTGAAGCGTATAAGTTGGTCGATATCAAGACTTCCAATTTGGACGTGAACCAGTTCCTGGAGATTATCAAGCGTTATCCGGAAAAATTTGCGGTGGAAGTGGGTAAAGCCGAGATCAAAGGTACTCAAGCCTTGGTCCCCATAAGCTATAAGTTGCCCTCCAGTTTTGGTGGCGAATATACAGTGCAAGAGGTGTTGCCACTTAATATTGATCCCACTACCAACACCTGGATGGTTGATTTTACCGGCGATAGCTATGGCATGCAAAAGGATGAGGCAATAGCGGCGAGCAAGTCTGAAGTTCCACCACCGGGTAAACCTGAAGCTACACCACAAGGAAAATAATGATGGGCGCTGCCAAGGTTGCAGAGTGGGTTAAGCAGCGGATTCGGCTAAAATTGGGGAAGCCGATACCTGCGCACGTGAATTTCTTTTATTGTTTTGGCGGCATTTCGCTGTTTCTCATCCTCATCCAGTTAGTCTCGGGTGTGTTTATGCTTTTTTTCTACACACCCGAACCCGACAAGGCATTGCAAAGCATTGCGTATTTAAGCAATGAGGTAACCTTGGGATGGCTGTTCAGAAACATGCATCGGTGGATATCCTCACTTCTATTGGCAACCGTATTTTCCCATATGGTCATTGTGTTTTATTTGAAAGCCTACCAGAGCCCCAGGCAGCTTACCTGGTTGAGCGGGGTTTCCCAGTTGCTCATGGTGTTCCTCATGGTGGTAACCGGGCTTGTTCTCCCATGGGATTGGAGATCCTATTGGTCTTTTGCGATATGGATGGATTACGTTGGAACATGGACGGTGGGTGGCGAATCCATCAAGGCGGTAGTGCTTGATAACTTCACCCTGAATGCGGCATATTTTATCCATATATTGGCTATTCCGTTAATTCTTGCCGTCTTATTGTCTTTTCACTTCAAAATGGTGAGGCGATACGGAATATCTGAGCCTCTATAAGCTTAATAAAGGTATCCAAATCATGACGCGTAATAAAAAAATAGAAATTGTCATGGAGCCCAAGTACGCTCCTCCCTATCCGCAATCGTTTTATGCTTTTTGGCCGAAACATGCGATAAAGGCCGGCGCGCTGATCTCGGTTATATTTTTGGCATTGTTGTTGTTATCCTATTTCATCAGGGTGCCAATGGATCCCGCCATGCCACCCATGCCTGAGGAGGGTGCCTACATACCCGCCCCAGAATGGTATCTGATGTTTCTGTTTCAGCCCTTTTGGTATCTGACGGGAGACAATGTCAAATGGTTATCGGTTGGCACCTTTTGGCTTCCGCTCCTGGCAGTAGTTTTTCTGTTTCTGGTACCCGTTATTTTTCGAAAACGCAGCAAAACTCATTTTGGAATCAAGGCCACATCAATAGTGGCGATTGCCATTTATGCTGGGCTTGTATGGATTGTTCCCATGGGAGCCGTGGTAGGCAGTGGTGCTCCCGCCAAGACCTTGGGTTGTCCGTCTTGCCACAATCCCATGATGGGCCAAAGGCAGGCCTTGCCTCCTGCACAAATGGGGGAATATTACAAGAATGAGCGCCAGCGGCAGGTCAACCTGGGTGGCTATAACATCGGCAGTGAGGATACCGAGACTCATGCAGGCGGATCTTACAAAGATGCAAACTGGCAACTACGCCATTTTTATGAGCCCACGATGACGTGGTGATCCAATGTTTTGTAATGCCAAAATTTTTTTAAGGTATTTTCAATGAGAACAGCCTTTAATTTTCCTCTCCATAAAACCAGTTATAGCCTAATGCTTTTTTTGTGTGGAGTCCTCATAGCCGGGGGGGCCGCTTTCGCACAGGGTGAACATGACCATGGCAATGCCAAAGACCCGGTCAGCGCCAAAGATATGGTGATGAGTCCCCACGACCATGGCAATAGCAAAGGTCAGATTCAATCAGCAACCCCAACCCCAATCATGGAGGTGGCGCTACCCGAAGGGCTCAGCTCGGCACAGTCGATGGCCATAGACTCGTCTGGACGTGTCTGGTTTACCGAGAAGGTCGGTAAAAAGCTGGCCATGTATGACCCGGAGAAAAAAGAGTTTGCAATCCACTCTCTTCCTTCCTCGTGGGGGAAGATGGGATTTTCAAATATCACCTTGGGTCCCGATGGGGAAATCTGGTTTACCGTGACTCGATGGGTTGAAGGTACTGAAGAGCCTCATATACTGGGGCGATTTACACCTGCGGACGGGTATTTTACGAAGTATGCCATTCCACATAATTCAATTCCGGAAGAATTGATCGTGGATGCCAAGGGCACGATATGGTTTACTGCATCCAATAAAAACAGTCTCTATCGCGTCGATCCCAAGACTTTTGCGCTAAAAGGGTATCCCATTCCTACCGCCAACGGGAACCCCAAGAGTTTGGCTGTCGA
Organism: Thermodesulfovibrionia bacterium; assembly: GCA_030646035.1. Classification (NCBI taxonomy): domain Bacteria; kingdom Pseudomonadati; phylum Nitrospirota; class Thermodesulfovibrionia; species Thermodesulfovibrionia bacterium. The sequence goes on from JAUSMY010000059.1 coordinate 5,332, forward strand.
TCAAAAAGGCCATATCTGGTTTGTCGAATCCAATGCCAATAAAATTGGAGAATTCAATCCAGAGTTGGAAGTGTTTCATGAACATGAAGTACTTACTCAATTTGCAAACCTGGGAAAACTCTCCATTGATAAGCATGGAAAAATATGGTTTGTGGAAGTAACAGCAAACAGACTGGGGATGTTTTCTCCTGAGCAAAACCGGTTTGACGAGGCCATTATCCCCACCCCTGGCAGCTCACCAGTAGCTCTTGTGAATGATGATAACGGGAATGTCTGGTTTCTGGAATACAAGACAAACAAGGTTGGTGTCTTTAATTCGGAAAAGGCGACCTTCCATGAATACGACATTCCCAGCTACGGCAGTTTGCCGGCAAACATAGTGATAGATCGCAAGCGATCTCTACTCTGGTTCTCTCAAAGCGCCACTGATGCAAAAAGGTTGGGAATGCTTTCCATTAACGAAGTATTGGCAGAAATTAATAAGCAAAATAATGCGCCACCAAGCACTTCTGTTGGTAAGGTATCCAATGGGATCATGTCCAAATGGCTGGTTTTTCTCGTAGTGATTATAGGCATCGCAACGCTAGGTTGGTGGTTAACCAGAAGGTCTCGCAAAGGTGGAAATTCATAAGCCAAGCCCCTGCTGGTTTTTTGTTACGCAAGTTTTGTTTCCGTAAAAAAAGACATAACACTCCACTTTTATGAAACTTTTCGGGCTTTGATGTATCGATAAGCTGTGTTCTACCGACTAATTGTCTTGGCCTGGTTGTTCTGAGCAACGCTGGAAGCTGCTCCCGGCTTTGCCCTTCTTCCTGCAACCATGTAGTCGTGCCCTTCACCCCATTTTAGATTAAGGATAATGTAGTGAAAAAAGCAGCTGTTTTTTGGGTAATTCTCGGCAGTTTCCTATGTTCCTCGTCATGGGCGGCTGATGCCTTCAAGTCCTTCAAAATGCCCACTGCATTTACTTTACCAACAAGGATTGTTATCGACAAAACAGACACCGTTTGGTTTATTGAGTCGAACCTTAATAAAATTGGCAGGTTTCAGTCTTCCAAGGGTATTTTTTCCGAGCACAATATCCCCACACCCTCAAGCTCGCCCTCGGATGTAACGGTCAGCAGTACGGGCAAGCTATGGTTTACCGAGTCAAATTCAAACCAGCTCGGCGTTCTCGATCCTGTCTCGCTGTCATTTAAGGAATACGATATTCCCACGATAGCAAGCAACCCTGGAAGGATCGCGTCTGATCTCAGAGGGAATATCTGGTTTACTGAATTTTATGGTAACAAGATTGGCATGTTCGATCCCCGGAAAGAGGTATTCCGGGAATATCTGGTTCCTACACCCGCTAGCCGTCCGTCGGGTATTGTCGTGGATAAAAAGGGCGTAGTGTGGTTCCTGGAAACCGAGGGTAATAAGCTGGCCAGGTTAAACCCCCAGGATGGTGCGATTCATGAGTTTGATTTGCCGATATCACACGAGACTCCAAGGGATCTTGCCATAGACGGTTCGGGGGTGCTCTGGTTTGGCGGCCACATAGGGCGCAATTTGATGACATTTAACCCCGCGACGAAAAAATTTAAAACCTTTCTCATGCCAAGTAACGGTGCAATTGAAAGCCTGACCGTAGGGATTGACGGAAAAATATTTTGCACCCTCCTGACGAGTAGCAAGATAGCTGTGTTCAACCCCTTAACCAGTGCGTTCCTGGAATTGGATGTAGGCGTTGGCAAGAGCAAACCTAATGGTATTGATGCTGATTCAAGAGGGGACATCTGGTTTGTAGATATGGATAAGAATACCTTGATCAAACTGGATGCGAGTATGGTGGCAAAACTGTGGGTAAAATAAAGCCGGCAGGATACTGGGAATTGATCAGTGCCTTGTCATCAAAGGTGGGCAGAATATGAAAAAATACGGATTGGTAGTGGGTTTATTTATTCTTGTAATTGTTGCGGCGATTGGCGCAGTGGCTATTCCTAACCCGTTAGGTGCGCAGATACTGGCAGAAGCCAAGTACCGGGGCTATCTCGCCTATACCCTTGACGAGGCCGTTACCCTTGCCTATACCCGGTGCACCACCTGCCACGCTGCTGACAAGATGCTCAAATACTGCTCCCGATGCGGGCCGCCTTTTATTGTCGTTACCCATTCCATGAAAAAGTATACGGAATTGATGAACCAGAAAGGTGGGCAATTTAAGCCGTTCTCTGATGCGGAGGCAATTGCGATTACACAGGCTTGGAACGGCATGGTCGGCAATTGGGAGCCTGATTGGGGCTCGAAGGACATCCATAAGCTCTTGCAAGGCGATCAGGCACTGATTCGTTTGGCCGAAACCCCAATAGAGAAAAGACCAATAGAGTTTGCGCTGAAGAATAAGCAAGCACCAGGTTCCCATAAAGAGGATAGAAAAATTATTCCCTGATCACACGAGCACCGCTCCTGTGGCGCATCATTTTCAGATAATCAATTTTTCAAGAATTTTTGCATAGTAGTACTGACGCAGATTCTGCCTGGCCATAAGAAGGATCAAGAGCACCAGCACAAAATGGATGCCTGGAGCAAAACCGGGTTGAGTGGCGAACTGCCAAGCGTAAAACAATGCCAAACTCAGCCCCACGATTACACTGGTAATTGAGAGCACCAGAAAAAGTTTTTTGCGCCTTATGGCCCGCTTGGCAAAACGGAGTTCGGAATCAGTCAGGCTCATGTGCATGCTCTCAATCGGTTCAATGGAAATAAAAACAAGTTTAACGAATAACTACCCGAGCAATCCCTCAACCTGCCTATTCAGACTTGCCCGGCTTGACCGTTTTATCGCCTGCTTGCCAGCGCAATAAAACAGACATAATCTTCCCGCCTCGTTCATTATTTACCTTTGTATTTACACTTACAAATACTGTTCCTGACATATTGAATAATTTGTTTTATCTCTACATCGGTAAAGGTTTCCTGCCAGCTCGGCATTGACTCGGAGAACCCCACCGCAACCCCACCGGATTTGATAACCTTGAAAAGAAACTCGTCTGTTCGAGCTGATAGCAGATTGGCGTCGCCCAAATTACGGGGCTTTATCCCTTCCCCGAGAGTGTCTGCCAGAGGGCCATCCCCTTTCCCGGTATCTCCGTGGCAAGGAGAACAATTCGCAATGAAATTATCCTTGCCTGCTTCCCCTGTGTACGTTCCAGTATTAGTAGGATCAAGCTCTATGTGGGAGCGACTTCTTTCTTTCTTTAGCGGTTCTTTTGCGAGTCCCGCATTGGCAAAGGCCATCATGCCCAGACATAAGACAGTAGAGATCGCTCTCACTTGATATCTTTTCATTTTATGCTCCTTTTTTGGTTATGAAAAATTCGGTCTGTGTTCTAGGCACCTATTGAATAACTTTCATTCAATGGCCGGATCCATTGCATCCAGCGGGTACGCAGCCTCCCCACCCGGCTTCTCTGTTTCTTCGCGCCTCTTCCGTTCAACGGATGGCCAGCGCCGTGCCGCCAGGATCCGGTTCGCCACCGCATGGCCGCAGGCAAGGCGGTCGCGCACCGACACCCCGCCCCGGTAGTTGGCCTCCAGGTGCAGGCCGGGAATA
>JAUSMY010000060.1 GCA_030646035.1 Thermodesulfovibrionia bacterium
GGTAATCCTCCCATTTTTAACAGGAGCCTGCAGTAGAAGGTTTTAGTTTTAAAGCTTCTGCCAACTTCATTGCTGGCGTGATACCTCCAAGTGCCATACTCGGACGTTCATTATTGTAAATCCATAACCACTGTGTCGCAGTGAGTTGTGCCTCTTCAATGGTTGCAAAGTCATTCATCTCCATCCATTCATGCCGAACAGTTCTGTTATAGCGTTCTACATAGGCATTTTGCTGTGGCTTTCCTGGCTGAATGTAATCAAGCTGTATTCCTCGAGTTTCTGCCCAACAACAAAGGGTTGCACTGATATTTTCCGGCCCGTTATCACAACGAATCTTCCTGGGTTTGCCACGCCATTCAATAATCCGATCCAGAGCCCGCGTAACGCGTTCTGATGGAAGCGATACATCCACTTCGATTCCTAACCCCTCACGGTTAAAGTCGTCCAACACATTAAAGGTTCGAAAAGACCTGCCATTGGTGAGCTGATCAGCCATAAAGTCCATCGACCATGTGTCATTGGGCCGTTCTGGCACAGCCAATGGCTCCGGTTTCTCCCGCTTCAGCCGCTTGCGCGGCTTAATTCGTAAATTCAGCTCCAGCTCACGGTAAATACGATACACCCGCTTGTGATTCCATCCAAAACCCTTCACATTACGCAGATAAAGGAAACACAAACCAAAGCCCCAGCGCTTGTGGCAAGCCGTCAAACGGAGTAACCAATCGGCAATTTCCTCGTTCTCATCGTTGAGCACCGGCCGATAGCGATAGCAGGTCTCAGAAATGCCAAATGTTGTACAGGCCAAAACGATACTAACGGACTTATCCTGCACTGCCCAATGTGCCATTACTTTGCGCTGAGAGGGCTTTACCACTTTTTTCCGAGCGCCTCCTTCAACAGCTCATTCTGCATCTGGCTTTCCGCATACATCCGCTTTAACCGTTTGTTTTCCTCAGCCATCGCCTTCATTTCAGATAGCAAGGCAGCATCCATCCCACCATACTTGCTGCGCCATTTATAAAAACTTGCAGTACTCATTCCATACTCTCGGCATAAATCAGCCACTGGAATTCCTCCTTCAGCTTGCTTCAGTATTTGCATGATCTGGCTTTCCGTAAATCGCTGCTTTTTCATCAGTAAAATTCCTCTTCGTCTACGATAGAAAATTCTACTGCTTTGCTCCTCTAATTTTTGGGGGGATTACCATCCGAAATATGCATTTTTGCGCTTAATGCGACAGAACCCATTTGATAACATTGAGAGCGATTGTTTTGTGCTGGGTAATGTACGAACAGGCTGAGATACCGGTATTACGCTTGTTGGTGGTGTATCACCCCCCTGCTTCGCTATTGTGTTTTTTTCGGTTTCAGTCGATGCGATTGGAGACTCAAGCTGCTCAGTTACACGGCCATAGGTGAACATCGCCATAGCTGGACTGCAAAAAGCAGGAAAATTGCCGCATAGACCTTTTTAGGTATCGCCCGCTTCGGTTTTTCCACATGCAGACTTGCTTATTTACTAACTATTACTATTATTGAACTCCAATAGGTGATACACGCCAAACGATGTTGCCGACATCATCAGCCACAAGTAATGCACCTGTTTTATCAATTGTTACTCCGACAGGTCGACCTCGTGCCTTGCCTGCTTTGTTAAGAAATCCAGTGAGAAAATCGACAGGCATCCCGCTTGGCTTGCCTCCGCTGAACGGAACAAATACAACCTTGTACCCAGATGGGGGATCGCGATTCCACGATCCATGCTCACCTATGAAAGCTCCTTTTGCGAAGATCGCAGGCATAGAATTAGTATTTGAGAAAGCAAGACCAAGTGGCGCAACATGTGAACCTAGAGCATAGTCTGGTGCAATTGCTTTAGCCACCATATCAGGTCGAGGCGGTTCTACTCTAGAATCCACGTGTGCACCGAAATAACTCCATGGCCAACCGTAGAATGCTCCCTCCTTTACAGAAGTTAAATAGTCTGGCACGAGATCATTACCAATTTCATCTCGTTCATTTACGACAGTCCACAACGTGCTAGTCTCGGGTTCCCAAGCTAGGCCGTTAGGGTTACGCAATCCACTTGCATATAGCCGTTTATCGCCGGTTTGGATGTCCACTTCCCAGATGGCCGCTCTACCTTCTTCAATCTCTAACCCGTTTTCCCCAACATTACTATTAGAACCGACAGTTACGTAGAGTTTTTTGCCGTCGAGGCTGGCGATCAAATTTTTTGTCCAATGATGGTTAATTCCAGCGGGAAGATCTGTGACTTTGACAGGTACAGTATTGATTTCAGTCTGACCATCAGTATATGGTACTTTTATGATGGCATCCGCATTTGCTATGTAGAACTCATTGCCCACTAGCGCCATCCCGAAAGGCGACATTAAGTCTTTCATAAACACTGTGCGCTGCTTTGCGGAACCATCGGGGCCGATTCCACGAAGAAGAATAATTCGGTTAGCACTAGGAACATTTGCTCCACCACGACTCATCATGATCGATTGCGCTTTTCCGCGGATCCAAGCGATGAAGCCCTTGCCAACTTCATCGCTACCTGCTGGTTTGCGAGGTCTATTGCTCTCCACTACAAGGATATCACCGTTAGGCATCCTATAGAGCCAGCGAGGGTGATCCAGATCACGCGCTAAAGCGGTAACTTGAAAACCTGCTGGTGCTGACGGCCTTTCTTTATCAGACCATCGTATTGCTTCGGCTACTTTAATGGTAGGAATCAATGAAGTTGTTGGTGGCGGTAATTGAGGATAAGGTCCTACACCACTTTCGGAAGGAAGTTTGGAGGACGTTTCGCAACCAGTCAGCATAACAACAAAAAAGACTAGCGTTAAAAATTTATATCTAATTCTTAAGGCCACTTCATCTCCTATTTTGCGTTTTAATACTCTTCTTCGTCTTGTGTTATTCTGGAGCTTATGGAATCGGCTTTTACATAAACTGCCCTACAGTTCTACTAGATGTCTTACATAAAGGCCTAATAATTTTCGAAAACTTTCATATGCTATTTAAATTAATTCGGAAATTCCCTTTTTATGACTTTCTGTGCTTTTGGTAGGTAGCTCTTTGCTAAGTTTAATTATTTTTTGTGTGTTACAAAATTTATGTAATTCTACTTTAGCTACGATCATTATATGTGTTGCAATAGCGGTGACTCCAACAAAAAGTGCTACTTCTGAACCCATGCTGTACAGCTTCGCCTGGTTGGCCAGCAAGCAGGCTTCGATATCTCGCAGACTCTCGCGGTAGCTCAGCTGCGCAAAAGCCATGGCGCGGAATTGCTCGGTACAACTCAGATTGCGCACGCCCGAATCGGCACCAAAATATTTTCTCGGAGAGCCACTTCAGTACTTGGCTCTATCGTTTCAGTAGCTAATTTAACCGGACACTACTGATAATGGATAATAACAAACTCGTAACATTGGGGTTCCTATACCACCAACAAAACGAGTTTGCGATGCCCCGATTAATGCTCAGTGATGAGTTCTGGTCGAAGCTGGAGAAGATTCTGCTTCAAGAAGCGATTTATAACAAG